>NZ_AUIW01000018.1 GCF_000423905.1 Thermus antranikianii DSM 12462
GGCCGCCTGGGGTTCGCGGTACCCGGGGGTGGTGGGGCTTTGGGTACAGGATTCGGGGGCCTTCCTGCGGTTCTACGGGTACCCCAAGGTGCTTTGGCCGTACCTGCGGAGCACCAACCTGATGGAGCGGTTTATCCGGGAGCTACGGCGGGGGACGAAGGTGCGGGACCACAAGTTTCCTAAGGAAGAGGCGGTGTACAAGCTTCTTTACCTGGAGTCGGAGAGGCAGGAAGGGAGGTGGGCAGAACGGAAACTAAAGGGGTTCTCGGAGGTGAAGGAGGTGCTGGAGAAGATGCTTCAGGAGCGGTATGCCCCCCGTACACAGACTCTTACACATAACTCTTGACACGACCGCTTATGGTATGCCCGAAAACATATGATTGCAATAATAAAACCCCCCCTCTAAGGTAAGCGCATGGCTATGCCCACGCGCAACCTAGGCCTGGACCTGATGCGGGCCACGGAGGCGGCTGCCTTGGCCTCCGCCCGCTATGTGGGCCGGGGGGATAAGGAAGGGGGCGACCGGGCGGCGGTGGAGGCCATGCGCCTTCTCCTCAACAGCCTGGACTTCCGCGGCCGGGTGGTGATCGGGGAAGGGGAGAAGGATAAGGCTCCCATGCTCCATAACGGAGAGGTTCTGGGCCAGGGGGAAGGTCCCCTCTGGGACTTAGCCGTGGACCCGGTGGAGGGCACGAGGCTTCTCGCCCTGGGCCGCCCGGGGGCCATCAGCGTGATCGCCGCTGCCCCGGAAGGCACCCTCTTCAACCCGGGTCCGGCCTTCTATGCCGCCAAGCTGGTGGTGGGGCCCGGGGCTAAGGAGGCCATCGATCTCAAGGCCTCTGTGGCCGACAACCTGAAGGAGATCGCCCGCGCCCTGAAGAAGGAGGTGCGGGAGCTCACGGTGTTCGTCCTGGACAAACCCCGGCACCAGCGCCTGATTGAGGAGATCCGCCTGGCGGGGGCTCGCATCAGCTTGCAGACGGATGGGGATGTGGGCGGGGCCTTGGCTGCGGTCCTCCCCGACACGGGCATCGATGTTCTCATGGGCACCGGGGGCACGCCGGAAGGCGTGATCGCCGCGGTGGCGGTGCGGGCTTTGGGGGGTGGGATGCAGATGCGCCTGGACCCGCAAAGCGAGGAGGAGCGCTGGAACGTGGTCCATGCCGGCTACGACCTGGATCGGGTGTACACCCTCGAGGAGCTCTGCGCCGCCGAGGACACCCACTTTGCCGCCACCGGGATCACCGATGGGCCCTTCTTGAGGGGGGTGCGCTACGGGGAAAGCCGGGCTTGGACCGAAAGCCTGGTGATCCGCGGGGCCACCCGCACCCTGAGGAAGGTGGAAGCCTGGCACCAGCTTGAAAAGCTTCGGGGCATCAGCCCCGTGGCCTACTAGGAGGGAAGCATGACGGATAGAAAGGCCATGTACAAGAAGGGTGGGGTGGTGGAGTACAAACAGATGGGCTACTGGCAGCCCGACTACGAGCCCAAGGAAACGGACACCATTGCCCTTTTCCGGGTGACTCCCCAGCCAGGGATTGAGCCCGAGGAGGCGGCGGCGGCGGTGGCTGGGGAGTCCTCCACCGCCACCTGGACGGTGGTCTGGACCGACCGCCTGACCAGCCTGGACCGGTACCAGGCCAAGGCTTTCCGGGTGGAGCCCGTGCCGGGGAATCCCGAGCAGTACTTCGCCTGGATCGCCTACGACCTGGCGCTTTTTGAGGAGGGGTCCATCGCCAACATGACCTCCTCCATCATCGGGAACGTCTTCGGCTTCAAGGCATTGAGGGCCCTCCGCCTCGAGGACCTCCGCATCCCCGTGGCCTACCTCAAGACCTTTAAGGGGGCTCCTCACGGGATCCCTGTGGAGCGGGACATGCTGAACAAGTACGGCCGCCCCCTCCTCGGGGCCACGGTGAAGCCCAAGCTGGGCCTCTCGGGGAGGAACTACGGCCGGGTGGTCTACGAGGCGTTGGCGGGAGGCCTTGACTTCACCAAGGACGACGAGAACATCAACTCCCAGCCCTTCATGCGCTGGCGGGACCGCTTCCTTTACGCCCAGGAGGCGGTGATGAAGGCGGAGCAGGTCACGGGGGAGCGCAAGGGCCACTACATGAACGTGACCGCCGCCACCATGGAGGATGTCTACGAGCGCCTGGAGTTCGCCAAGGAGATCGGCGCGATCATCGTCATGGTGGACCTCACCATGGGCTACACCGCCTTGCAGTCCGTTTCCAACTGGTGCCACAAAAACGGCATGATCCTCCACCTCCACCGGGCCAGCCACGCCACCTTCACCCGCCAGAAGAACCACGGCATTAACTTCCGGGTCCTGGCCAAGTGGATGCGGATGCTGGGGGTGGACCACATCCATGCCGGCACCGCCGTGGGCAAGCTGGAGGGGGACCCCAACCTGGTGCGGGGCTACTACGACATCCTCCGGGAGCAGTACGTGAAGGCGGATCCCGTGAAGGGCATCTACTTTGACCAGGACTGGGCCTACCTGCCCGCGGTGATGCCCGTGGCCTCTGGGGGGATCCACGCCGGGCAGATGCACCTTCTCCTCTCCCTCTTCGGGGACGATGTGGTGCTCCAGTTCGGCGGCGGCACCATCGGCCACCCCATGGGCATCCAAGCGGGAGCCACCGCCAACCGAGTGGCCCTCGAGGCCATGGTGAAGGCGCGCAATGAGGGCCGGAACATCCTGGCGGAAGGCCCCGAGATCCTCAAGAAGGCGGCCCAGCACTCCCCGGCTTTGGCGGCGGCCCTGGACACCTGGGGCAGCGTGACCTTTGACTTCGCCTCCACCGACACCCCGGATGTCCTGCCCACCCCCAGCAACTGACGAGGAAAGGAGCGTGTGAGGATGCGGATTACCCAAGGTACCTTCTCCTATCTGCCGGACCTGACGGACGAGGAGATCCGGGCCCAGGTCGAGTACATCATCCGAAACGGTTGGGCGGTTGCCATCGAGTACACCGACGACCCGAGCCCCTACAACGTGTACTGGAACATGTGGGGCTTGCCCATGTTTGACCTGGAGGATGCGGCGGCGGCCATGTACGAGTTCCAGAAGTGCCGCGAGGCCTTCCCCAACCACTACATCAAGATCAACGGCTACGATCCCTCCCCCATGTGGCAGGCGCAAAGGGTCTCCTTCATCGCCCACCGGCCCAAGAAGGAGCCTGGCTTCCGCCTGCACCGGCAGCTTTGGAGCGATGGCCGCAGGCTCAAGTACACCCTCGAGGCCTACGCCACCATGAGGCCGGAAGGCGAGCGTTACCAGGAGTAGTCCCAAGGGTCTGGGGGTCCCGGCCGTGCCCGGGGCCCCTTAGCTAAATCAAGGAGGGTTATGCAGGAAACCCAAGGCCAAAACCTGGCGGTGGTCAAGAACCCCGAGATCGAGGCGGTGCTGGAAACCCTGGAGCGGGAGCTGGTGGGTCTTAGGCCGGTTAAGCAGAGGATCCGGGAGATCGCCGCCTACCTCTCCGTGGACAAGCTCCGCCGGGAGCTGGGGCTTACCGCCGATCGCCCCACCCTGCACATGGCCTTTGTGGGCCCCCCGGGCACGGGCAAGACCACGGTGGCCTTGAGGATGGCCACCATCCTGCACAAGCTGGGCTACATCCGCCGCGACCACCTGGTGGTGGCGAGCCGCGATGACCTGGTGGGCCAGTACATCGGCCACACCGCCCCCAAGACCAAGGAGGTCCTGAAGCGGGCCATGGGGGGCGTTCTCTTCATCGACGAGGCCTACAGCCTCTACCGGGCGGAAAACGAGCGGGACTACGGCCAGGAGACCATTGAGATCCTCCTCCAGGTCATGGAGAACCAGCGGGAAGACCTGGTGGTGATCCTGGCGGGCTACAAGGACCGCATGGAGGAGTTCTTCGCCTTGAACCCGGGGATGCGCTCCCGCATCGCCCACCACATTGAGTTTCCCCCCTATGGCGCCGAGGAGCTCTTCCAGATCGGCAAGCTCATGCTGGAGAAGCAGGGCTACCGCTTCACCGAGGAGGCGGAAAAGGCCTTCTTGGAGTACCTGGAACGCCGCATGCGCCTTCCCAACTTCGCCTACGCCCGGAGCGTGCGCAACGCCCTGGACCGCTTCAAGCTCAGGCAGGCTTACCGCCTTTACCAGAAGGCGGGGCCGGTGACCCCAGAGGAACTCATGACCATCACCGCCGACGACATCTACGCCAGCTCGGTTTTTAGGGAGGAGGAAAAGGAGGAGGAAGATGCCCCATAGGCCTTTCATGTTAGGGATTGCCGGAGACTCCGGGGCGGGGAAAACCACCATCTCTGCGGGGATCGCCCGGCTTTTGGGGGTGGAGCGCACCACCAACATCTGCGTGGACGACTACCATAAGTACGACCGCAAGCAGCGCAAGGAGCTGGGCATCACCCCCTTGAACCCGGAGTGCAACTATATGGACATCATGGAGCAGCACGTGAGGCTTCTTTCCGAGGGGGAACCCATCCTGAAGCCCGTGTACAACCACTCCACGGGTACCTTTGACCCGCCGGTCTACATCCCTGCCCCCCGGGCGGTGGAGGAGGAGGGCAGGCTCATCCCCCGGGTGGTGGTTCTGGAGGGGCTCCTTACCCTTTTTTCCCCGGCCTTGAGGAGCCGCTACCACCTCACCGTCTACCTGGACCCTGAGGAGGAACTCAGGCGGGAGTGGAAGGTGAAGCGGGATGTGGCCAAGCGGGGCTACACCCCTGAGGAGGTCATCGCCGACATCGAAAGGCGCATGCCCGACTCCCGGGCCTTTATCTGGCCGCAGAAGGAGCATGCGGACATCATCGTGCGCTTCTACCGGCCTGCGGGCTACGATCCGGAAAACCCCAGCACCCTGAACGTGAGGATCACCCTCAAGCACACCCTGCCCCGCCTGGATCTTTCCGAGGTCCTCCACTCCGCCTACGAGGACGAGGCCCTGATCCGCCTGGAAACCCGGAAGGAGGCGGACATCCTGGACATCACCGGCAACGTGACCCCCGAGCAGGCCCAGGCCTTTGAGCGCATCATCTGGGATCATCTGGGCCACCATGCCCAGCACTTCGACCCCAGCTTGGTGGGTACCTTCTGGGATAAGGCGGGGCAGAGCTACCCCCTGGCCCTGACCCAGCTCATCATCGCCTACTATCTGGTTAAGATGCGGGAGCTGGCCATCGAGCGGGGGCACCTGCGGGTGGCCTAGGGGGAAAGGATGCTCAAGTTTGCGCCCTCCATCCTCACGGCGGACCTGGCGAGGTTAAAGGACCAGATCGAGGAAGCCGAGGCGGCAGGGGTGGACTGGATTCACCTGGACGTGATGGATGGGGTGTTCGTCCCCAATCTCACCTTTGGACCCCTTCTGGTGGAGGCGGTGCGGCGGGTGACCTCCCTGCCCCTGGACGTGCACCTGATGATCGTGCAGCCGGAGAGGTACCTGGAGGACTTCGCCCGCGCCGGGGCTGATGTGATCACCGTCCACTTCGAGGCCACCCCGCACGCCCACCGGGCGGTGCAGAAGGTGAAGGAGCTGGGGAAGAAGGCGGGGCTTGCCATCAACCCCGCCACGCCCCTCGAGGCCTTTGAGCCCCTGTTGCCCGAGCTGGACCTGGCCCTTCTGATGAGCGTGAACCCAGGGTTTGGGGGGCAGAGGTATATTCCCACCTCCACGGGAAGGCTTCGCCGGCTCAAGGAGATGCGGGATAGGCTGAACCCCTCTTGCCTCATTGAGGTGGATGGGGGCGTGAACCGGGATACCGTGGCCGAGGTGTACCGGGCGGGTGCGGATGTGGCCGTGGCGGGAAGCGCTCTTTTCAATGGGCGGCCTGTGGCTGATAACCTTAAGGAGCTAAAGGAGGTGCTTTATGCCCTTGGTGACAGGTAAAGAGGTTTTGGACAAGGCGCGGCGCGAAGGCTATGCGGTTCCTAGCTTCAACACCAATAATCTGGAGATTACCCAGGCCATCCTCGAGGTGGCCGACGAGCTAAGGGCGCCGGTCTTCATCCAGGTTTCCGACGGGGCCAGGAAGTACGCTGGGCTCGAGAACCTGGCCAACCTGGTGAAGGACATGGCCAGCCGCACCAAGGTGCCCGTGGTCCTCCACCTGGACCACGGAGCCGACTTCAAGATGGTGATGCAGGCCCTGAGGGCGGGCTTCACCAGCGTGATGATCGATGCCAGCCACCATCCCTTTGAGGAGAACGTGGCCGAGACCAAGAAGGTGGTGGAGGCAGCCCATGCGGTGGGGGTGAGCGTGGAGGCGGAGCTGGGCCGGCTTCAGGGCATCGAGGACAACATCCAGGTGTCGGAGGCGGAGGCCTTCCTCACCGACCCCGAAGAGGCGGAGCGCTTCGTGGCGGAAACGGGCATTGACTACCTGGCCATTGCCATCGGCACCAGCCACGGGGCCTACAAGGGGAAGGGCCGGCCCTACATCGACCACAAGCGCCTCGAGGAGATCAGCAAGCGGGTTTCCATCCCCCTGGTGCTCCACGGGGCGAGCGGGGTGCCCACCTGGCTTAAGGAGAAGCTCTTGGCCACGGGGGCCGAGCTCAAGGAGGCCACGGGCATCCACGACGAGGACATCAAAAAGGCCATTCCCAACGGCATCGCCAAGATCAACATCGACACCGACCTGCGCCTGGCCATGACCCTGGGGATCCGCGAGGTGGTGATGGGGAACCCCAAGGAGTTCGACCCCCGCAAGATCATCGGCAGGGGCCGGGACTACCTCAAGCAGGTGATCCGGGAGAAGTTTGAGCTGATGGGCACCGTGGGCCGGGCGTAAACTACCCCACCCAGCCGTGCCAGGGTGAGGATCCAGGACCGCAAGGGGTCCTCAAAGAGGAAACCCCGCCCGTGTGGGCGGGGACTTTTGGTCGGGGAGGCCGGATTTGAACCGACGACCACACGCACCCCAAGCGTGTGCGCTACCAGGCTGCGCTACTCCCCGGCGCGCAAAGGTTAGTCTAGTGCGCCACCTCTTTCCCGTCAAGTAGACTTGAGGGCATGGAGATCAAGGACCTGAAGAGTCTGGTTCAGTACAACCCGGAAAAGATGGCGAAAATCCCCGTCTTTTCCTCGGATAAGATGTTTTTTGACCTCTACGCCCTTCTTCCAGGCCAGGCCCAGAAGGTGCACGCCCACGAGGGTTCCGATAAGGTGTACTACGTTCTGGAGGGCGAGGTGGTGGTGCGCATCGGGGATGAGGAGGCCCTTTTGGTCCCGGGGATGGCGGCTTTGGCCCGCTCGGGGGAGGCCCACGGAGTGCGGAACGAGTCGGCCAACCCCGCCCTCCTCCTGGTGGTGATGGCCCCAAGGCCTTAGCCTTTCACAGGGCTTTCAAGGCCTTGGAGTAGCCTTACCCCGATGGTAAAAGCCCTGCCCGCCGACCTGGGGTTTTTGGCGGAGGTCCTCCGCCGCTACCCGGTGCGGGTCCTTTTCCGGGGGGAGGTCCTCCCCGAAGGCCCCTTGAGGGGGGAGAAGCTTTGGGAGGAGGGCGAGATCGCCCTTTACTGGGAGGGGCCACCCCCCTCCCAAGAGGTAAGGGAGGCGCTTCGGCTTCTCCTTAAGGTCTTCCAGGAGGTTTTGGAGCTTAGGGAGAGGGAACTGGCCCTCCTGAAAAGCCAGGAGGAAACCTCGAGGCTCCTTGGCCTTCTCCTCCACGAGATCAAAAACCCTCTTATGAGCGTCCTCGGGGCCCTCGAGCTCACCCTGGAGGTGGAGGGCCTGCCGGAGGAGGCCAAGGAGCTTCTTTCCATTGCCGAGAAGAGCGCCCGGCGCATCCAGGACCTCCTCGACAAGGCCCGGGAGTACCTGCGCCTGGGCCAGGGGGTTCGGCTGAGAAGCGAGCGGGTGGACCTGAAGGCCCTCCTTCTGCAGGTGGCGGAGGAGATGCGCCCCCTGGCTCGAAGAAAGCGCATCGCCCTGCGCCTGATCCTGCCCAAGCGGGAGGCTTGGGTCTACGGGGACCGGGAGTGGCTGTATCAGGCGGTGCTCAACGTGGTCAACAACGCCGTCAAGTACACCCCGGAAGGGGGGCGGGTGGCGTTGCGCCTTCTGGTGGGCCCGGAGCAGTACGGCATTGCGGTTTCCGACACGGGCCCCGGCATCCCCAAGGAGGAGCAGGAAAGGGTCTTTGAACCCTTCTACCGGGCCTCCACCCGGGGGGAGGTGGAGGGGACGGGGCTTGGGCTTGCCCTGGTGAAGCGGGTCCTCGAGGCCCACGGGGGGGAGGTGCGCCTGAGAAGTCGGCTCGGCCAGGGAAGCACCTTCCTTCTCCTCTTGCCCAGGCCCCGCCCGGGCCAAAGGGCCCCGGTGGGAAGGCTGCTTCTCCTCATGGTGGCCCTGATCGCCTTGGCCCGCCTGCCCATCTTCCCTGCTCCCTTGGGTTCCAAGGCCTTCGGGGGAGTGCCGGCGGGGGAGGTGGTGCGGCTTCCCGGGCTGGAGCTGGCCTTTAGCCCTGAGGCTAAGGGGGAAGCCCGGCGCTGGCGGAGCCTTTGGGGTGGGGGGAATAGGGTGCAGGTGAGCCTGGAAGGAGGAGGGGTGGAGGTCGTGCGGGAAAAACCCCTGCCCCTGGCCCTTTCCACCCCGGAAGGCCAGGTGCGGCCCACCGGGACCCACCTCCGCCTTTCCCGGGAAGGCGGGGCCCGGCTTTCCCTGTATCGGGGGAAGGCGGCCTTGGGGCAGGAGACCCTTCCTGCCGGGGAAGGGGCGGTCTTGGGCAAGGGGGTGAGGCGGAAGCTTCTTTCTGCCCCCTTGGTGCGCCCCGTGCCGGGTCCTGAGGGGGAGGTGGTCTTCCGCCTCCTGGGCCCTGGGGGGACCCGGGCCTTCCGGGTGGAGGTGCGGAGCGGGGAGGCGGTGGTCCTTTCCGCCAAGGTGGAGGGCAACCTGTTCCGCTACCTGCCCCAGGCGGACCGCCTGAGCCAGGTGCGGGCCATGGCCTTGGATGAAGTGGGCCTCGAGGGCTACCCCTCGGACCCGGTGCCCTTCAGGGAGCGGAAAAGCTTCTACGAGGGCAGGAAGCGGCTTCCCCAGGACCCAGCCGGAGCGGAAGCCTTCTTGCGCCGGGCGGTGTCCGCTTTCCCGGACGATGCGGAGGCCTTGGGCGAGCTGGCCTTCGCCCTTTACCTGCAGGGCCGCCACGGCGAGGCCAAGCCCCTTTACGAGAAGGCCCTGGCCCTCCTGGACAGCCCCGACATCCGGGTCCGCTACGCCAGGCTTCTTTACCACATGAAGCACTACGGGGAGGCGGAGGCGAGTTACCGCCTGGTTCTGGCCGGGGACCCGGGGAACCTGGATGCCCGCTGGGGGCTTGCCGAGGTGGTTCTGGTCCTGGGGCGGGTTAAGGAGGCGGAGCTCCTTGCCCGGCAGGTCCTGGCGGTGGAGCCCTCTTACCCCCTGGCCCGGTTTACCCTGGCCAAGGCCTTGTTGGAGCAGGGCAGAAGGGAGGAGGCCAGGGTTCTTTTGCGGGAGGAGCTCCGTCTTCGTCCCCATCCCGAGGTAGCCGAACTCCTCAACCGCGTCCTGGGTACCCCGTAGTTTTTCACAGGGCCTTCACACCCTTCGGTTACCTTGATGCGGGAATGAGGCCCGTGCTGGTGGTTGAGGACGACGTTACCGTGGCCAGGCTGTTGCAAGTCGCCTTAACCCGGGCAGGGTACGAGGTTTTTATCGCTGGGGACTATGCTTCTGCCAGGGAGGCCCTGGGTAAGGATTGGGCTGCGGTGGTCCTGGATATCAACGTGCCCGGCGGCTCGGGCCTGGATCTTTTGCGCTACCTGCGAAGGGAGTTGAAGAGGAATACCCCCGTTTTGGTCCTTTCCGGCCTTAAGCAGGAGCGGAGCGTGGCCGAGGCCCAGGCCCTGGGGGTCCAGGAGTACCTCACCAAGCCCTTCAGCCCCGGGGAGCTTCTGAAGCGCTTGGAGCGCTATGTGGCGGCGCGGTGAGCGGCTTTATGCCCTCCTGGTGGTTCTGGTGGTGCTTCTGGAGGCCCTGGCCCTTGGGGGCCTGGTGGTGGCCTTCTCGGGGCGGATTTTTAACCTCCTCGGCTCGCCGGTGGCCTACCGGGCCCTGTTCCAGGCCCTGGTCCTTACGGGGCTGGCCCTCACTTCCCTTTCCGCTTACATCCTGCTCTACCACGCCTACACCGCCAGCAAGGAGCGTTTGGACCGCAAGGCTTACGAGGACTGGCTGGCCCGGTTCACCGAGGCCCTCTTCAACGAGGAGCCGCCCCCGCCTCCTCCCTGGCCCCGCCCGGCCCTCGAGGCCCTTTTGAACCTCCGGGAGATGCTCAAGGGGGAGTTCTCCGAGCGGATAGCCGACTGGCTCCGCCAGGTTTATCCCCACTGGATCCGCCTTCTGAAAAGCCGGTGGGCCTCCCGGCCTGCCCGGCTGGAGGCTTTGGATGCCCTGGCCCAGGCCCGTTTGCCGGAAACCCTGGAGGCCATCCTCCCCTACCTTTCCCATCGGGATCCCGTGCTGCGCCTGGGGGCGGCCCGGGCGGGGGCCCGGGTGGCCCGGGGGGAGGGGCTTGGACGTCTGGCGGCAGCTCTCCTGGAGGCGGGCCTGCCCCGCGGGGCCCTCCTGGAGGTGCTCCTCCTTCTGGAGGAGCGGGCGACGCCTGTGGTGGAGGCCTTCCTCTCCCGGGGTGGAAGGGAAGAGGTGTGGGCGGCTTTAGAGGCCATCGGCAGGCTTAAGCTTGTGGCGTTGGCGGAGAGGGTGCTTCCCTTTTTGGATCATCCGGATCCGGAGCTTAAGGCTGCCGCCATGCGGGCTCTTTACCGCATGCGCTACCCACCCAAGGGGTACGAGGGGCTTTTGCTGGCGGCCTTGAAGGACCAGCAGGAGTTCTTGCGGGCCCACGCCGCCCGGCTCATGGCCCTTCTCGGGAACGAGCTGGCCCAGCGGGCTTTGTGGAAGGCGCTTTCCGACCCTTCCTTTTACGTGCGCCGGGCGGCGGCGGAAGGGCTTTTGCTGATGAATAGGGGATTCCTGGCCCGGGCGGCGGAGGGCCACCCCGACCCCTTTGGCCGGGCCATGGCCCAGCAGGTGTTGCGGGAGGCGGCGTGAACCTTCTCCTGGACTTTTTGTTCCTGTACCAGGTGGTGATCCTGTGGTATTTCGCCCTCCTGAACCTCTTTTATGCCCTCTTCGCCTTCTTCGGCCTAGGGATGGTGGCCCGCTACGCCCGGGAGCTTTCCGAGCTCTCCCTGAAGGACCTTTTGGAACGGGAGGCTTACCTGCCGGTGTCCATCCTGGTGCCCACCTACAACGAGGAGAAGACCATCGCCCACTCGGTGCGCTCCTTTTTGAGCCTGCACTACCCAGAGTTTGAGGTGATCGTGGTGGCGGATGGGCCCAAGGACCGGACCCTGGAGGTGCTCAAGGAGGCCTTCCGCCTGGTGGAGGTGGAATGGGTCTACCGCCGGGCGCTTCCCACCAAGCCCGTGCGGGCGGTCTACCGCTCCCTGGTCTACCCCAACCTCATCGTGGTGGACAAGGAGAATGGGGGCAAGGCCGACGCCCTAAACGCCGGGCTCAACCTGGCCCGCTACCCCCTCTTCTGCGCCGTGGATGCGGATAGCCTCCTGGATGCCCAGGCCCTCCTTCGGGCGAGCCGGCTTTTCCTGGAGGACAACCGCGTTTCGGCCGTGGGGGGGACCATACGGCCCCTAAACGGGGCGGTGGTGCGGGAGGGCGTGGTGGAGGCCCTGCACCTTCCCCGGGGCTTTCTGGAGAAGATGCAAATCGTGGAGTACGCCCGGGCCTTTTTCATGGGCCGGGCGGGCTGGAGCGCCATGGGAGCCCTGCTCATCATCTCGGGAGCCTTTGGCCTTTTCCGCCGGGAGGAGGCCCTGAGGGTTGGGGGGTACCGCACGGACACCGTGGGGGAGGACATGGAGCTGGTGGTGCGCCTTCACCGCCGGGCCCGGGAGGAGGGGCGGGAGTACCGCATCGTGTACACCCCGGATCCCATCTGCTACACCGAGGTGCCCGCAGACTGGGCCACCCTTAGGAAGCAACGGAACCGCTGGCACCGGGGGCTATGGGAGGTGCTCTGGAACCACCGGGTGATGCTCTTCAACCCCCGCTATGGCCGGCTCGGCCTTTTGGCCATGCCCTATTTCGTCCTCTTCGAGGCCCTGGCCCCGGTGGTGGAGGTTTTGGGGTATGTGCTTTTCCCGGTTTTCTACCTCCTCGGCCTTTTCAATGCGGAGTTTGCCTTCCTCTTCTTTCTCCTGGCCGTGGCCTACGGGGTGCTTCTTTCCCAGCTGGCGGTGGGCATGGAGACCTTGCTTCTCAAGCGCTATCCCCGGCTAAGGGACCGCCTGGCGCTCCTACTCTTGGCGATCCTCGAGGGCCTGGGCTACCGCCAGATCCTGGCCTGGGAGCGTTTTCTCGCCACCTTCCAGGTCTGGCGGAAACGGGGGGTCTGGGGGGAGATGCGGCGCAAGGGGTTAGAGTCTGCGTAAGCGGAGGGCCACCCCAAGGCGCAAGGCTAGGGAAAGGAGGATGGGGAAGTGGTAAGGGCTTGGCCCCAGGCCCAGGCTGGCGGCGCTTCCCGCCAGCAGGCTTCCCAAAAGCCCTCCCAGGCCCAGGGCCAGCCAGAAGAGGACCAGGTAGCCGTTTCTGGCTTCCCTGGGGGCGTGGGCCAAGGCCGCATTGGCCAAGGCGGTTCCGAGACCGCTCCAGGCCAGGGCATCGGCGAGGGAGGAAAGCCAGATGGGCCAGGGGAAGGCCTTGGACCCCGAAAGCCAGAGGAGGGGCATCACGGCGGCCACCATCCCCGTGCGGAAGAGGACGGCTTTGTGACCTTCCCGGTCCGCCATCCGGCCCCACATGGGTCCGAAGAGGAGGCCGCTTGAGGCGGAGATCACCGTCCAAAGACCCACCTCGGTCATGGAGAGGCCACCCACCTGTACGAAGTAGGGGATGACGTAGGGTCCTCCCACCATGACCGCCCCGTACCAGAGAAAAACCAGGCCTAGGTAGCGCCGGTAGGCCAGGTCCTGCCAGGCGATCCCGAGAGCCTTTCGGGCGGGAGGGGCGGGGGATTCCGAAGGCTCGCTTTGGAGGCGGAGCAGCAAGACGGAAAGAAGCCCGGCCCCCACCCCCAGAAGGAGAACAACCTGGTAGCCCAGGGGTGAAGGAAGGCGGTCGGCCACCATACCCCCCATGAGGTTCCCCAGGGTGCCCACCAGGCCCAAGAGGGCGTTTCTGAAGCCGAAGTAGCGTCCCCGCCTTTCCTCGGCCACCAGGTCCGCCATCCAGGAGAGCCAGAGGACCCCCACCGGGGCAGCCAGAAGCTGGGAGAGGCCGGCAAAAAGAAGAAGGGTCGGCACCCTCAAGCCTTCCGGCAAAAAGGCGGCCAGGGTAGCGGGCAGGAAGAGCATCCGGGCCAAAAAGTTGAGCCGCACCGCCAGGGCCTTGCGGCTTCCCCTCAGGGAAAGGGCCAGGGGGGTTAGGAGCTGGGCCAGGAAGGGAAGGGCTCCCAGAAGGGCCAAGGCTTGGGGGGAAGCGCCCAGGGCCAGGGCATACCCGGTGACGATCACCCCCGTGCTCCAGTTGAGGAAGAGGATGGCCAAGACGCCTTCCCATAGGGAGAGCTTTAGGGAGCGCCCCGGTTCCACCCCATGATTATCCTTGAACCCGATAAAATTTCCCCTATGGAGACCGCCATCACCCGCATGCTGGGTATCCGCTACCCTATCGTGGCCGCCCCCATGTTCCTGGTTTCCGGGGCCAGGCTCCTTCAGGCGGTGGCCGAGGCGGGGGCCATCGGGGTCATTCCCAGCCTCAACTTCCGCACCCACGCTGGCTTTCGGGAGTTTTTGGAGACCTTTCCCCCAGGGCTTCCCTTCGGGGTGAACCTCATCCTTAAGGATAACCCCCGCCTCGAGGAGGACCTGGAGGCGGTGGCCGAGCGAAGGGTGCCTTTGGTGGTCACCTCCTTGGGGGACCCCACCCGGGTGGTGGAGCGGGTCAAGGCCTATGGCGGCGTGGTTTGGTGCGATGTGGTGGGTTTAAGGCACGGGAGAAAGGCGGTGGAGGCCGGGGCCGACGCCCTGGTGGCGGTGGCCGCTGGGGCTGGGGGGCATGCCGGGATGGTGAGCCCCTTTGTCCTAGGGCCCTGGCTTAGGGAGGAGCTCGGGGTACCCGTGCTCATCGCTGGGGGCATCGCCACGGGAAGGCAGCTCCTCGCCGCCTTGGCCCTGGGGGATGGTGCCTATATCGGCACCCGCTTCATCGCCACCCTGGAGTCCGAGGCTCCCCTGGAGTACAAGGAAGCTCTTTTGAGGGCTACTCCTGAGGACATCCAGTACACCCCGGAGGTCACCGGGGTGCCCGCCAACTTCCTCCGGGAATCCCTGGAGCGCTTCCGCCAGGGTGGGGGTAAGGCCTGGAAGGAAGTCTATTCCGCCGGGCACGGGGTGGCCTTCATTCGGGATCTCCCTTCCGCCAAGGAGGTGGTGGTCCGGCTGGTGGCCGAGTACCAGGAGGCCAAGCAAAGCCTGCCCTGATCATATATACTGGGAGCTTTCGTGAGGATGCTTACCGCCGTGCGCGCCTTTTGTGCCTTCATCCTCTCCCTAGGTTTGGCCTACGCCCAGTACGACCTGGTGGTTTACGGGGCTACCCCCCAAGGGGTGACGGCAGCGGTGGCTGCAGCCCAGGAGGGTCTTAAGGTCCTCCTCCTGGAACCCGGGCGGGGGGTAGGAGGGGTCCTCACTCAAGGGTGGCTGGCTACCCTGGACCTGGCCAAGGACCGAGAGGGTCTCCTCCAGGGAGGGCTTTTTCGTGACTTCTACCGCCGTATCGGGCAGGAGCCTTCCTTTGACGTGAGGCGGGCGGAGGAAGCCTTATGGGCCATGCTCCGGGAGGCGGGGGTGGAGGTTCGGTTGCAGGCGCCCCTGGACCGGGTGGAGGTAGAAGCGGGCCGCCTGACCCTGGTGGCAATCCCCGAGGGCCCCGTTCAGGCCCCCTACTTCGTGGATGCCACCGATACCGCGGAGCTCGCCTTTCGCGCCGGGGCCAGCTTCACCCAGGGGAGGGAGGATACGGGTCTGGACCAGAGGAGCATGGCGGCCACCTTGGTCTTCCGGTTGGAGGGGGTTCCCTGGGGTGCCGTCTTTCTGGCCCTCAACTACGAGGGCCAGGTGCAGCGTACGGGGGCGGGGGCCTGGGGGAGGAGCGGCTGGGGTTTTGGAAGTCTGGTGCGGGGTTACCTACCCTCCGATCCCAGCCGCTATGCCCTCCGGGGCTTGAACCTGGCCCGCCAGGACGACGGGAGCCTGCTGGTCAACGCCCTTCTCCTCTTTGGGGTGGAGGGGGCGGATCCTTTGAGCCTGGAGCGCATGCGCCTGGAAGCGGCCCTCGAGGCCGAGCGGGTGGTGGCCTACCTGCGGGAGAAGGATCCCCTCCTCTTTGGCACCGCCCGCCTGGCCGGGGTGGCCCCTAGTCTCTACATCCGGGAAAGCCGCCATCTGAAGGCCCTTTACCGCTTGAAGGCTGAAGAAGTCCTCCTGGGCCGGACCTTTCCCGATGCCGTGGCTCTAGGGGGGTACCCCTTGGACGGCCAGGTCTACTTTCCGGGGGAAACCCCTTACCTTTTGGGTACCCCAGCACCCTACGGGGTGCCCTTCCGGAGCCTGGTGCCCCAGGAGTTGCGAAACCTCCTGGTGGTTTCCCAGGCGGCAGGGTTTGACAGCGTGGCCGCCTTTTCCGCCCGGGTGGTTCCGTTGCAGATGGCCTTGGGGGAGGCAGCAGGGGTGGCGGTGGCCCTCTTGCGCAAGGCTCCCCAGGCAGGGCTTACCAGGGTGCCCCTAGCTGACTTTCACCAGCTTGCCGCAAGCGGGCACGGCCTCGAGGCCCTACGCAAGCGGCTTGCCCAAAGGGGGGCCAGGCTTTCCTCCCCGGAGGGAGGCCGGGTGGAGGCGGAAGGGCCGGGGTACCGGGAGGCGGTGGCCCTCCTGAGGCGGGGGCTCTTCGCCGGACCCTACTACCTGAAAGGCTCCTTGGGCCTTTCCGAACCCGTTCTCCTGGGGGATTTTTTGGCCAACCTGGAGCACTACTACCGGGCAAAAGGGCCTGAGGAGCGCCTTAGGGTGGTGTTGAAGGCCAGGGAGCTTTTCCGGGAAGAACTGCAAAAGCCCTTGAAGCGGTTCATCCTGAACCAGCTCTTGCAGGCGTTGGGGGAGGGCAAGCTTTCGGGTGCCGATCCCGTGACGCGGAGAGAGGCGGCCCTGCTCCTCTACCGGCTTCTGCCATAATTCTACCGGCTTCTGCCATAATGGTCTAAAGTGCTAGCTATCTTGCTCCTCCCCGAGTTTTCCGAGCTGGAGGCGGCCCTAGCCCTCGAGGCGGCCAAGCGCCTGGGGCTTCCTGCCTATACCGTGGCCAAGGGCCGGAAGGGAACCCCAGCCCTGGCGGGTTCCGTTTGGACCCCCACCTACGCCTTCCCTGCGGCCCCGCCCCCGGAAGCCCTCCTCATCCCAGGGGCTAAAAGGCCGGGCCGGATGGCCCGGGATCCCTCCTATGTGGCCTTCGTGGAGGAGGTATGGGAGGGGTTAGAGGCAGTGTTTCTAGGCTTTAACGCCCATCTCTTCCTGGCCGAGGTGGGAAGGCTTCCTTCCCGGGTGGTGGCTCCAGGGGAAGTGGCCCAAGCCTTGGCCAAGCAGGGCTATCAGGTGGCGGATGGTTCCTTCCACCGGGAGGCCAAGGTCTATACCACCCTGGGGGGGTTGTCCCTGCTTAGGGCCTTAGAAGATTGGGCGCAAAAAGCGATTGAACTTTGAGTTTATACGGTAGTACACTACCCCCATGACCGTGAGGGAGTATCAGAAGAAGCGCCGACGGGAGCGTATCTTCCAGGCAGCCATGGCTCTTTTCCGTCAGCGGGGCTTCCGGGAGACCACCGCCACCGATATCGCCAAGGCGGCTCATGTGTCCCGGGGTACGTTCTTCAACTACTACCCCTATAAGGAAGCCGTGCTCCTGGAGTACGGGAGCCTGCTTTTGGCGGACCTCAGAGAGGAGATAAGGCGGCGCCTGGCCCAGGAGGAGGATCCCATGGCTCTCCTCCGTTTCCTCTTCCAGAGGCTCGCCGCCTTTACCCAGGCGGAAAAGGACCTTCTTTTACCCCTTCTCTACGAGCTTTTAAACCCCGATCCCGTCCGGGCCAAGGCCGCCTTCCTGGCCCTGCCTTTAGGGGATTTGATCGCCGAGATCCTAAAGCCCTTGCGGGAAAAGGGGGTGGTGCGGCAGGACCTTTCCTTGGAGCGCATGGGCCGCACCTTGGCCGACCTTTACTTCCTCGCCGCCTTGCGCTGGGCCGCCTATACCCCTAACCGGGATTTCGGGGAGGAGGTGGAGAAATCCCTGTCCTTGGCCCTGGAGGGGATTCTGGCCCGAAGCCAGCCCGCCCAGGTTGTCAGGAAATCCGCCAAAGCCAAGGCTTAGTCCGCGGCCACCTTCAGCCTCTCGGCGATCTCGGGGATTTTGGCCAAAAAGACCCCCGTGGGGCTTCCCGTGAGGGCCACCTCCTCCGGGGTACCCTCGGCCACGATCTCCCCGCCCCGGTCGCCCCCCTCGGGGCCCAGGTCAATCACCCAGTCTGCGGTCTTCACCACATCCAGGTTGTGCTCGATGACCACCACGGTGTTGCCGGCGTCCACCAGGCGGTGGAGCACGTTGAGAAGCTTGGCTACGTCGTCAAAGTGGAGGCCGGTGGTGGGCTCGTCCAGGATGTAAAGGGTGCGGCCTGTGGCCTTGCGGCCCAGCTCCGTGGCCAGCTTGATCCTTTGGGCCTCGCCCCCCGAAAGGGTGGGGGAAGGCTGGCCCAAACGCATGTAGCCCAGGCCCACGTCCACCATGAGCTGGAGCTTTCGGGCGATGGTGGGAACGTTCTGGAAAAACTCCAGGGCTTCCTCGGCGGTCATGTCCAGGACGTCGGCGATGCTCTTGCCCCTTAGCTTGACCTCGAGGGTCTCCTTGTTGTAGCGCTTACCCTTGCACACCTCGCAGGGCACGTAGAGGTCAGGCAAAAAGAGCATCTCGATCTTCACCGTGCCGTCGCCCCCGCAGGCCTCGCACCGCCCCCCCTTCACGTTGAAGGAGAAGCGACCCGGGCCATACCCCCTCTTCCTGGCCTCCGGGGTCTTGGCGAAGAGATCGCGGATCTCGTCAAAGATCCCGGTATAGGTGGCGGGGTTGGAGCGAGGGGTGCGGCCGATGGGGGACTGGTCGATCTCGATCACCTTGTCCAGGTGCTCCACCCCCTCCAGGGATTCGTAGGCCCCCGGAGTGGTTTTGGCCCGCATGAGCCTTTGGGCCAAGGCGGCGTAGAGGACATCGTGGATCAGGGTGCTCTTTCCGGAACCAGAGGGCCCGGTCACCGCCACGAAGCGGCCCAAGGGGATTTTTAAGGTGACGTTTTTCAGGTTGTGCTCCCGGGCTCCCTTAAGCACCAGCCACTTGCCGTTCCCCTTCCTGCGCTCCCTAGGCACGGGGATTCGCTTTTCCCCCCTTAAGTAGGCCCCGGTAAGGCTCTCCTTGCACTTGAGGATCTCCTCCAGGGGTCCTTGGGCTACCACCTCTCCTCCGTGGATGCCGGCCCCCGGTCCCATGTCCACGATCCAGTCCGCGGCCCGCATGGTTTCCTCGTCATGCTCCACCACGATCAAGGTGTTTCCAAGCCCCTGGAGGCGCTTCAGGGTCTGGATGAGGCGCTGGTTGTCCCTGGGGTGCAGGCCGATGCTGGGCTCGTCCAGCACGTAAAGCACCCCGGTGAGGCCGCTTCCCACCTGGGTGGCTAGGCGGATCCGCTGGGCCTCCCCTCCGGAGAGGGTGTTGGCGGCTCGGTCCAGGGTGAGGTAGTCCAGCCCCACCCCCACCAGGAAGCCCAGCCTTTCCACGATCTCCCGGAGGATGGGGCGGGCGATCTGGGCCTGGAAGGGGGAAAGATGGGCCTCGAGGTTCCGGAAGAACTCCAGGGCCTCGCGAACGGGCAGGGCCGAAACCTCGGCGATGTTCTTGCCCGCCACCCTTACGGAGAGCACCTCCTTCTTGTAGCGGGTGCCGCCGCAGACCGGGCAGGGCTTTTGCGACATGAAGCTTTCCAGCACCTCCTTGACCCCTTCGGACTCCGCTTCCTGGTACCGCTTCTGCAACCAGGGGATGACTCCCTCGTAGTGAACCTCCACCCGGAAGGTTTCCCTGCCTCCCCGGCGGAAGACCACTTCAAAGGGCTCGGGAAGGCCGTAGAGCACGGCCTGCTTGGCCTCCTCCGGTAAATCCTTGAAGGGGGTTTTGAGGTCGAAGCCCAGGTGCTCCGCCAAGGCCCGAAGCCGGTCCCAGAGGTAGCTTCGCCCCGTATCCCGTCCCCGGGCCCAGGGCAGGATGGCCCCCTCGGCCAGGGAGAGCTCGGGGTTCACGATGAGCTCGGGGTCAAACTCCTGTTTGAAACCCAAGCCCGAGCAGGCGGGACAGGCCCCATAGGGGGCGTTGAAGGAGAAGATGCGGGGCTCCAGCTCCTCCAGGACGCTTCCGTGCTCGGGGCAGGCGAACTTCTCGGAGAAAAGCTCCTCCTGGCCGGAATCCGGGTAAAGGACCCGCAAGAGCCCCTCGCCCCTAAGGAGGGCGAGCTCCACCGCCTCAGCGATGCGGGGGCGCTCCTCCTCCTTAAGGACCACCCGGTCGATCACCAGGTCAATGTCGTGCTTCTCGTACTTTTCCAGGTTTAGGCCCTGGGCCTCCTCCAGGAGGTAGATGACACCGTCCACCCGTACCCGGGCGTAGCCTTCCTTTTGGAGTTGCTGGAAAAGCTTACGGTACTCCCCCTTCCTCCCCCGCACCAAAGGAGCCATGAGGATGGCCCGGGTACCCGGGGGGTTCTTTAGGAGGCGGTCGGTGATCTCACTGGCGGACTGCTTCTCGATGGGGCGGCCGCACTCTGGGCAGTAGGCGGTGCCGATGCGGGCATAGAGGAGGCGGAGGTAGTCGTGGATTTCCGTTACTGTGCCCACGGTGGAGCGAGGGTTGTGGCTGGTGGTCTTTTGGTCGATGGAGATGGCGGGAGAGAGGCCCTCGATGCTTTCCACCTCGGGTTTGTCCATGACCCCCAGGAACTGGCGGGCGTAGCTGGAGAGGCTTTCCACATAGCGCCGCTGCCCCTCCGCATAGATGGTGTCAAAGGCCAGGGTGCTCTTGCCCGAGCCGGAAACCCCAGTGATGACGATGAACTTGCCCCGCGGGAGCTCCAGGTTGATGTTCTTGAGGTTGTGCTCCCGTGCTCCCCGGATGATGATGCGGTCCATCCGTGGAAGTATACCACTACCCTCCGGAAAGGACCAGGTGGCGGGAAGGGGCTTCCCGTGTTCTATAGTGGACCTATGGCCTCTTGGATGCGTACGGAGGCGGAGGAGGCTCCCAAGGTCATAGAGCGCCTCCTTAGGGAGAACGAGGGCGAGGTGAGGAGCCTCGCCAGCTTCCTGAAGAAGCGCCCCCCGGCCCTCACCCTTACCGTGGCCCGGGGGAGTTCGGACCATGCGGCCCTTTTTGCCAAGTACCTCTTCGAGGCCCGATTGGAGTGGCCGGTTCTCTCCTTAGCCCCTTCCGTCCTCACCCTTTACCGGGCTAGGCCCCGGGTGCCTTTTCCCTCCCTTCTTCTCGCCTTTAGCCAAAGCGGGGAAAGCCCCGATCTTTTGGAGGCGGTAAGCGCCTACCGGTCCCAGGGAGCCCTCACCGTGGCCTTGGTGAACCAGGAGGAGAGCTCCCTAGCCCGGATGGCGGAGGTGGTCCTTCCCTTGCATGCTGGGGAGGAGAAGGCGGTGGCCGCCACCAAGAGCTTCCTCGCCATGCTGGCCGCCACCCTCCACCTCCTAGCGCACCTGGTGGAGGAAAGTCGCCTGCGCCAGGTCCTTCCCAGCTTACCTGAGGCCCTGCACCGGGCCTTGGAGGCCTCGGGGGAACTGGAGTACCTGGAGGATGCGGAGAACCTTTTTGTCCTGGGGAGGGGGTTCACGTACCCCGTGGCCCTCGAGGCGGCCTTGAAGCTCAAGGAGGTGGCAGGGCTTCACGCGGAGGGGTTTTCGGCGGCGGAGTTCCTCCATGGTCCCCAGGCCCTTTTGGAAGCGGGTTTTCCCGTGCTGGCCTTGGTGCAAAAGGATGAGGCCTTGGATGCTCTTCTTTCCACCCTGGAGGGGTTAAAGGCGAAAGGGGCCCATCTTCTCGTTCTCTCCCCGGAACCCGATGCCCTGGCCCTGGCGGATTCTCCCCTGGCGCTTCCCGTGGCCTCCGAGCCTGAGATCACCCCTCTTTTCCTGGCCCAGGCCTTCTATCCTAAGGCGGAGGCCCTGTCGCGGGCCCGGGGTCTGGATCCGGACCGGCCCCGGCACCTCACCAAGGTGACCCGGACCCGCTAGAAGACCCTTTCCCCCAGGGGTACCTCCCGCTCCACGGTGAGGAGGACCACCCGGCCCGCCGCATCCTTAGCCCCCAGGACCAGCACCTCGGAGGGGAAGCCTGCGATGGAGCGGGTTCCCAGGTTCACCGCGCACACCACCAGGCGGCCCACCAGGTCCTCGGGGCGGTAAAGCTCGGTGATCTGGGCCGAACTCTGTTTGACCCCTAAGGGTCCGAGGTCGATCCAGAGCTTGTAGCTGGGTTTGCGGGCTTTCTCGTGGGGTTCTGCCTTCAAGATGCGGCCGATGCGTAGGTCCAGGATTTGAAAGGCTTGCAGGGCCTCCATGGCTAGATTCTGCCAGGAGAAGGGGCTGGTACAAAAGGCTTCCCGCCTCCCCGGGGAGGCGGGATTTTGCCGTCCTGAAGCTGGTGGGCCGTGCAGGACTCGAACCTGCAACCAACCGGTTATGAGCCGGCCGCTCTGACCAATTGAGCTAACGGCCCATGCCAAGGGCTTATTTTAGCACAAGGGAGGGCTTGGGCCAAACGTCCTGCTCACCCCTGTATACACTAGAGGAGGAGGTGAGCCATGACGGTAAACGAGAGCACCGCCGATAGGGTGATTCGCTTTATCCTGGCCCTGGTCCTCATCTACTTCGCGTTCCAGTCGGCATCCCCTTGGAGTTGGATCCTGGGGATCGTGGGGGTGGTCCTTCTCTTCACGGCGGTCACCGGTTTCTGCGCCATCTATAAGGCCTTGGGCATCAGCACCAAGAAGTAGAACCGGCTTATCCTAGCTCTAGACCCGGCTTATCCGGGGTGTCGTTGGGCTGAAAGCCGGGCTGGTGGGGATATGGGTTGGCCCCTTGCCCCTGGGGATCGCGTCCGGGTGGAGTTTTGGAAGTTTCCCGGGAATGTGCTCCACTACTTTTGGGAAGCCCAGGTGGTGGAGGTGAGGCCCGAAGGCGTCCTGACCCTTTTGCCACAGGGCGGGACCTTTCACCACGTGGCCAAGGGAAAGGCGGTGGTGCTGGACCACGATGCCTATGTGGCCTTCTTTCCTGGGGCCTGGTACTCCGGGGGACCGGATGTGAGGGAGGGCCGGGTGCTGGAGTATTACTGGAACGTGCAAACCCCGGCGGAGTGGACGGGAACGGGTTTTCGCCAGTACGACCTCGAGTTGGACGTGCGCTGCCAGGCTGACCATACCTGCCAGGTCTTTGACCGGGAGGAGTTTTTGGCCAAGCGCTCCCTTTACCCCAGGCTTTGGGTGGAGGAAGCAGAAAAGGCGGTGGAGGCCATCCTTCACCATATGCGGCAAGGAAGGTGGCCGGTGCTGCCTCCCGGGGAGCCCCTTCCTTGGATGGAACGGATCTAGGGCGTGAGGGTAGGGAGGGAAGAGGGAGCAGGATCCTGTACCCCAGGCCCCCAGGCTTTAAGGGGAATAAGGGTGTGCCCCTCCAGGTGCCAGCGTCCTTCCAGGACCACCTGGTAGAGGAGGCCCTTGAAAAAACCGTGGAAGCTATCCTCCCAGGTTTCCAGGTTCTGGGCCCGCAAGGGGTAGTTGTGCCAGGCGGGGCCCAGGTAGTAGAGCCAGGGATCTTCTAGGAAGCGGGTATCCCGTGGGGGGAGGCCGAGGAGGGCGTTGAAGTAGCCTCTAAGCCGGCTTGCGGTGAAGAGGAGGTTTAAGTAGGGATCCTCCAGGGCCTTCCTGGCCTCGGTCTCGGTCTTGGGAAAGGGTCTTGCTGGATCCCAGGCCCCGAAGAGGCGCAGGCGGTCTTGTTGCTTGAGGGCATCCTCCCAGCTCATCTGGGCCAGGCCCAGGGTGCGGCTCAAGGGGGCGTGGCCTTGGACCTCAGCCAGACCTTGGGCTAAGCCATCTGCTGCTTCCCGTACCCCCCGGGAAAGCCCCAAGGCCTTGTCCCCCCCGTACTGCTCGTTATCCACAATGGCGGCCAGCACCCCATAAGGAATGCCGAGGGCAGAGGCGGCGGCGCGGATCTCCCGGGCGTAGGGAAGTACGTGGTGGGGGGCGGTGGGCAGGCCCTCGAGGTCCACCTTCTGGCCCCGCTTGGCCTGGCCGATGGCCTCCACCCAGCGCTTGGCCGCCAGGAGGGCGCTTTTGGCTTCGGGGTATGCGGCGCGCTTACCGGAGCGCTGGTTTTTGAGTTCGAGGCGGAGCAGGCGGTCATAGGCCCGGGCCGCTTCCTCCCCTAAAAGCAGGTGCAGGCTGGCCTTCAAGCTCAGGTGGAGGCTCACCCAAGCCTCCCGCTCTTCCTTTGGGTAGGGAAGAAGATCCCTGAGGCTTGGGGAGGGGGGTAGGGTAGGGGGGATGGGAAGGGCCAGGTAGAAAAGGCCCGCTGCCAGCAGCACCAGCCAGGGGCCCGGGGGCATAGGTTAGGACTGGGCGTCTTCCACCGGGGCGGGGGGCACTTCTACCGTGGCCTCCACGGGATAGCCCGCGTAGGTGCGGCGGCCCCCCAGGGTTCTCTCCAGTACCTCCCGCCACTCGGGGAGGTTCAGGAAGCGGTCTGCCTGGTTGCGGAGCTCGAGGTCCGCCAGCTCGTGCACGCCGAGAAGATGGATTTCCTTTCCCAGGGCTCTCAGGGCGCTGAAGGTGTGGGCCAGTTCTCCCGAACCGCTGGCCACGATGGCCCGGTCCCAGCGGGGGGCGGTGGTGAGGAGGTCCGTGGCCATCATGGCCTCAAACCGGGCTTCTCCCCGGACCAAGCGGCTTCGCACCGTGTAGCCCATGAAGACCAAGGCGTCGATGAAGCGCTGCTGACGCTCGTCCTCGGGATCGGTGATGGGCACGTAGTAGAAGGCGTTGTAAAGCTGCTCCGGGGTGGCGAACTGGGTCAGGACCCGGCGGTGGTCCACGTTCCAGCCCAGGCGCTTGGTGGCCAGGTACATGTAGGATCCGTCAATGAAAAGGGCAACCCGCATATGCCCCCATCTTAGGACAAAGCCAGGCCCCGGGCTACCCCGGGGCCCGTGAAAAGCGGGGAAGGCATCTTAGGCCGGTGCTTTCTCCTCAGCCTTTTCCGAGGAGTGCCCGGGGTTCACCTTGAGGGCGGGGTTGGCGTAGGCGGCGGCGTGGTTGGCGGCGATGGCGGCTTCGCCGAAACCCAGCACGATCAGGGGAAGCTTCCCGGGGTAGGTGACGATGTCGCCGCAGGCGTAGACCCCGGGGATGCTGGTGGCCATGGTGGTGTCCACCTTGATCTTGTTCTTTTCCAACTCCAGCCCCCAGTTGGCCAAGGGCCCCAGCTTGGTGAGGTAGCCCGCCAGGATCAGCACAGCGTCCACCTCTAGCTCCTTTTCCTCCTGGGTCCCGTTGTGGAAGATCACCGCCTTGCGCACCTGGGTATCCCCTTCAATCCGCCGTACCTCGTAGGGGGTAAGCACGGTAAGGCGCCCTTCCTCATGGGCTTTGAAAAGCTCCTTCACGCTGGCCTCGTGGGCCCGGAACTGGGGCCTCCTGTGGATCAGGGTGATCTCCTTAGCGGTGCCCAGAAGGTTCAAGGCCCAGTCCACGGCGCTATCCCCACCTCCCACGATCAGGATCCGCTTTCCTTGGAACTCGGCCTTGGTCTTCACCGCATAGTAGACGCCCTTGCCCTCCAGTTCCTTTTCCCCCGGGGCACCCAGGCGCCTGGGCTCAAAGGCACCCACACCGGCGGCGATGATTACCGCCTTGGCGGTGTAGGTGTTGCCGGAGGAGGTGGTCACCTTGAAGTGGTCCCCTTCCCTCTCCAGGGTTTCCGCCCGCTCCCCCAGGCTGTAGATGGGGTTGAAGGGAGCCACCTGCTCCACTAGCCCCTTCACTAGGTCCTTGGCGTACACCTTGGGAAAGCCCGCCACGTCGTAGATGTACTTCTCCGGATACAAAGCGGAAAGCTGCCCCCCTGGCTCGGGCAAGGGGTCGATGAAGCGGAAGGAAAGCCCCCGCATGCCCACGTAAAAGCCCGCAAAAAGCCCAGCGGGGCCTGCGCCAATGATGATCACATCGGTGTGCTCCATGGCCTCACCTCGCCCCTGCATTCTACCCTTAAGGAAACCCTATGGGCGGCGGCTTCCGGTTAGGGACAAAGGTCTTGACCCCATCCCATAATCTTGGCCCTATGGTCCGCCAGCTCGCTATTGAGGTGGGATCTTGCTCCCGCCTGGGGATGGCTAGTCCACCCGTAGCACCACTTTGCCAAAGACGCGTCGTTCCTCCAGGAGGCGATGTCCCTCCGCAGCTTCCTCTAAAGGAAGGACCTGTCCCACCACGGGCTTTAGCTTTCCCTGTTCCACGAAGCGCAGGATGGGGAAAAGGCGGCTTTTGGAGCCCATGGTGGAGCCCAGGATGGAAAGTTGCCGGAAGAACACGTGGGCGAAGGGAAGGGTGCCCTCGTATCCCGAGGAAGCCCCGGCGATGGCGATTCTGCCCCCATTGGCCGTGGCCCGGATCACCCCTTCAAAGTAAAGGGCCCCCGTGTGGTCTACTACTTTGTCGGCGCCTTTCCCACCGGTTAGGCGGCGCACCTCCTTGGGCCAGTCGGGGTGGGTGTAGTTCACGGTTTCATCGGCTCCTAGCTCCTTGGCCTTCCTGAGCTTTTCCTCTGAGCTTGCGGTGGCGATGACCCGGGCCCCGAAGAGCTTGGCGATCTGAATGGCGGCCACACTCACTCCACTGCCCGCTGCCATGACCAGAACATCCTCGCCAGGCCGCACCTGGAGTTTGTCCACCACCATCTGCCAAGCGGTGAGGAAGGTCAGGGGAATGGCAGCGGCCTCTTCAAAGGAAAGGTTTTGGGGCTTCTTGAGGAGGTTCACCTCGGGTACGATCAAGTACTCCGCGTACGCCCCAAAGCGGTGCTCGCCCAAAATTTCGTACCGGGGGCAGAGGTTATCCTCCCCTGCCAGGCACCGTTCGCAGTGGCCACAGGAAAGGCCGGGGTTGACCACCACCTCGTCCCCAGGGGCAAAGCCCGTTACCCCAGGCCCCACTGCGTCCACTACTCCCGAGGCATCGGCCCCCAGGATGTGGGGTAGGGGAAGCTTGGGGCTAGCTACTCCCTTGCGGACCCAGATGTCCAGGTGGTTGAGGGCTGCGGCTTTAACGCGAATCCTCACTTCCCTAGGACCGGGTTCAGGAGTGGGTACCTCGGCCACCTTTAGGACCTCTGGACCGCCTCGAGCCTCCATGACCACTGCTTTCATCTCCACCTCCTTTGGAGGGGATTTTTCCACGTGCTGGCACCGGGGTCAAGCTAAAAGGGTAACACCCTTGACAGAGTCCAGAATAACCGGGTACCCTGTCCAGCGTAAGGCACCAGAGGAGGCAGCAGACTTGACCGATATGCGGCCTTGGGGTAAAGAGGGGGCATGACCCTACGCGAGGCCTTGTCCCAAGTCCCCGACCCCAGGGCCCGCAACCGG
>NZ_AUIW01000019.1 GCF_000423905.1 Thermus antranikianii DSM 12462
AGGGAGGTGGGCAGAACGGAAACTAAAGGGGTTCTCGGAGGTGAAGGAGGTGCTGGAGAAGATGCTTCAGGAGCGGTATGCCCCCCGTACACAGACTCTTACACATAACTCTTGACACGACCTGCTCATCGGGCATAGATGCCGTTCTGTTGCCACCTGTCAAAGTGTGCCGAGGGTGAAGTGGGGGTGGAATGTAAGCCTTACAAGCGAGAGGTCAGAGGTTCAAATCCTCTGCCGCCCACCACGATGGAAACACAAAACTTCCCCCCTCGGTAGCGAGGGGGGAAGATGCTTTGAGGGCTTTAGGCTTCCTTGGCGAGGAGGCTCCGCACCGCCTCGGGCAGGGTGTCCCCAGGAAAGAGGGTCCGGAAGCGCTGGGCCAGGTCCCGGAGTAGAGGACGTAGGGTTTCGTCCCGTAAGGCCTGGGGGTAAAGGGCTTCCATCTCGCTGAGAAGGGATTGTCTGGCCAGGTGCCGAGCCACCAGGAGGGCTTCCCCCTCGAGGCCCGTGGGCCGGCCCCGCTTGAGGCGCTCCGCCTCCTTGCGCACCCAGGGGCTTTCCAGAAGGCGGCGGCAGGTGGGGCAGGGATGCTTGGGGCTGGGGCTTCCGCAGATGGGGCAGGGCTCGCCCCGATCCTTTTGCAAAAGGGCCAGGGCGGCCCGGGCTACCTTTTCCCGTAGCTCCAGGGGGGCTTTTTCCGCCAGCTCCAGAGCCCGGCGGCTTGCCCATAGGAGGCGCTCGGGGTTTTCCGGGGTTTTGGGGGCCTCTGGCTCCTTCTCCAGGGGCCCCACCACAAAGCGGATCTCCTTCACCACCCCTGGAAACCGCTCCTCGTAGCGTCGCAAAAGGGCCAGGCGGCTATAGGTGAGCTGGTGGGCGGTGACGGGGTCCGCCACGCGCACGGTGAGGACACCCCCCTCGAGGGCCAGGGGCTCGCTGAGCTGGGCAAGTTCCCTGCCCACCACCTCCCGCCAGGCGGCCAGCACCAGACCCCGCTTCAGCTTTTCCTTCCCTCCGGCCTTCTTGAGGGCCTCGGGGATCACTTCCTTAAGCCGCCAGGGCATGCCCACCCTCCCGGGAGGGTCAGCATAGGACCACCCCTCCTTCCACCCAGCATACCGGCACCCCCTCGGGGGCCCAAAGCCCCGCCAGGATGGCCTGGGGTAGGGTGCGGGTATAGGCCAGAACCGCCTGCCGTTTGCCCTCGTCCAGCTCCTCGCTCCACTCGTCCACCAGGAGAAGGGGGGCTTCCCCATGGTGCTCGGAAAGCAGGCGGTGCTCGGCCAGGCGCAGGGCCAGGGCCACCCCTTTGGCTTCCCCCCGGCTTCCAAAGCGGTGGACCGGCCGGCCTGAGAGCAGGAAGACCAGGTCGTCGCGGTGGGGGCCCACCAGGGTCTGCCCCCGGGCCAGCTCCTCTTCCCTCCGGGTCCTTAGGGCCTCGAGGAGATCCCCCGGGGCGGTTTCCTCCAGAAGAAGCCCCACCTCCCCCGGGGCCAGGCTCCGGTGGACGGATTGGAATATGGGCAAGAACCGCTTTAAGAAGCGCCTTCTAAAGGCCATGATCTCCGTGCCGTAGCGGGCCAGCTCCTGATCCCATACGGAAAGCCCGTTCCCGCCGGCCTTCAAAAGGGCGTTTCGCTGGCGCAGGGCCTTTTCGTAGGCGGAAAGAAGGGCGGCGTACCGGCGGGAGAAGCGCCCGATCAGGCGATCCAGAAAGGCCCGCCTCTCCTCCCGGCTTCCCAGCACCACCTCCACGTCCTCAGGCAGGACCAGGACCGAGCCCGGAAGCTCGTGGAGAGCCCTTAGGCTCACCGCCTTCTCGTTCAGCACGATCTCCCTTCCCTCCGGCCGGAGCCGTTGCTCGATCCGGTATAGACCCAGCTCGGTTTCCACCTCCGCCTGCAGCCAGGCTTCCTCCTCTCCGAAACGGATCAGGTCGGCCAGGGAAGCCCGGACCTCGCCTCCAAGGGCCAGGTGGATGCCGAGGAGGAGGCTGGTCTTCCCCTGGGCGTTCCCTCCCACCAGGGCGAAAAGGCCCTGAGGGGGCTGGAAGGCCGAAAAGGCCAGGTTGCGGAAGTTCCTCTGGCGGAAGACGAGGAGCCGCATCTAGATCCTTGCCCGGCGAAAGAGGAGGGGAAGGGCGAGGAGGGCCACGAGGAGGAGGGTAGCCCCCAGGAGGTAGGGGGCCTCAGGGGAAAGCCGGTAGAGGCCTGTACCCAGAACAGGCCCGAGCATCCGGCCCAGGGCCTGGGCGGAGGCGTTCAAGCCTGCCACCAGGCCTTGTTCCCCTTCCCCCACGGCCAGGGAGAGGGCGGCGGTGACCCCCGGCCCCGCCAGGGCCGCCCCCGCCCCCTGCAGGGCCAGGCCCAGGGCCAAAAGGGGAAAGCCATGGGCCACCACCAAAAGGAGAAAGCCCAGGATGCCCACGGGTAGCCCCAGGAGGAGGAGGGTCCTAGGCGGCCAGGAGAAGCGCCGCACCAGGAAACCCTGGATGAAGACCGCCACAAAGCCGTAAAGCACCAGGGCAAGCCCCACGCTCCTGGCGGTTTCCACCCCCGAAAGCCCGAGGCGGTCTTGGAAGTAGAAGGCGATGGTCTGCTCGAGGGCCACCCCGGAAAGGTTCAGGGAAAACCCCAGGAGGAGAAGGGGGAAGACCCTTCCATCCCAGGGGGAAAGGTACCCCGCCTCCTGCGATCCCTGGGGCCTGGACTCCGGCAGGACCAGGGCCACGAAGAGGGCGTTGAGGAAGGCGATGCCGGAGGAGAAGAACACCGGGGCCAGGAGGCCAAGCCATGCGGCAAGCCCCGCCCCCAAGGCGGGCCCCAGGATGACCGCCAGGCCGAAGGCAGCCCCCAAGAGGGCCATGCCCGCGGTGCGACCCTCCCGCCCCGTTACGTCCGCCACGTAGGCCTGGGCCGTGGGCAGGGTGGCCGAGCTGAAGGCCCCCCCCAGGAGGCGGGCCAGGAGGAGCAGGGGAAACAGGAGCTCGGGTGGAAGGAGCCCCCTTGTCCCCAGGAGGGCGAAGAGGCCGAAGAGGAGGAAGCTTACGGCAAACCCCAGGATGCCCAGGAGGAGGACGGGCTTGCGCCCCCCTTCGCTCCGCCTTCCCCAGTAGGGGGCGAGCAGGAACTGCATGAGGGCGTACCCCGTGGAGAAAAGCCCCACCTGGACCTCGCTCAGGCCCAGCTCCCGCCCCAGGGGCCCCAGGATGGGGAAGAGGATGGAAAGCCCCAGAACGCTGTTGAAAAGGGTGAGGAAGAGCAGCCCAAGGGGGGACATGCCCCAGAGTTTAGCCGAAGCGGCCGGTGATGTAGGCCTCGGTGTAGGGGTGTTTGGGTTTGGTGAAGAGGACCTCCGTGGGGCCCTCCTCCACCAGCACCCCCAGGTGCATGAAGAGGGTGCGGTCGGAGACCCGGGCGGCCTGCTGCATGTTGTGGGTGACGATCACCACGGTGTAGCGGGTCTTGAGTTCCTGGATGAGGTCCTCAATGGCCTGGGTGGCGATGGGGTCCAGGGCGCTGGTGGGCTCGTCCATGAGGAGGAGGGGGGGCTCCACGGCGATGGCCCGGGCGATGCAGAGCCGCTGCTGCTGCCCGCCGGAGAGCCTGAGGCCGCTTTCCTTCTTGAAGCGGTCCTGCACCTCGTTCCACAGGGCGGCCCGCTTCAGGGCCTCCACCACCCGGTCCTCCAGCTCGCTGCCCTTGACCCCCATGAGCCGCAGGCCGAAGGCCACGTTCTCAAAGATGGTCTTGGGGAAGGGGTTGGGCTTCTGGAAGACCATGCCGATGTGCCGCCGCACGGCCACCGGGTCCACCCGGGGGTCGTAGATGTTCACCCCCTCGTAGAGGACCTCCCCCTCCACCCGTACCCCGGGTACCAGGTCGTTCATGCGGTTGAGGGAGCGCAGGAGGGTGCTTTTCCCACACCCCGAGGGGCCGATGATGGCCGTGACCTGGTTCCGGGGGAAGCGCACGGAGATGTCGTAAAGGGCCTGCTTCTTACCGTACCAGAGGCTCAGGCCCCGCACGTCCACCAGGGCCTCGGCCTCGGAGACGGGCGCGGTGCGCACCGTCTCGTGTTCCTTGAGCATTTCCAGACTCACCATTCCCTCCTAAAGCGGTTCCTCAGGTAGAGGGCCAGGAAGTAGAGGCCCGAGAGCACCAGGAGCATGACCAATATCCCTGCTGCCGCCACCCGGGCGAACTCGGGGATGTTCATGGAGACCCAGAGGTAGATCTGCACGGGGATCACCGTGTACTCCGACAGGGGCCCCGTGGGGTAGAAGGGCACGTAGGCGGCGGCCCCCACCAGGAGGAGAGGGGCGGCCTCGCCGATCAGGCGGGCGGCGGAGAGGATGACCCCGGTGACCATCCCCGGCAGGGCCGCGGGCACCACCACCCGGAAGACCACCTGCCGCCGGGTGGCCCCCAGGGCGAAGGCCGCCTGGCGCAGGGACTCGGGCACGGCCCGCAGGGACTCCCGGGCGGTTACCACGATCACCGGGATGCCAAGAAGCCCCAGGGTCAGAGCAGCGGAGAGGATGGTGGGCCCCAGGCCCATCTCCCGCACAAAGATGGCCAGGCCCAGAAGCCCGTAGACGATGGAGGGCACCCCGGCCAGGTTGCGCAGGTTGACCTCGAGGATGCGGTTTAGGGTGCCCTCCCGCAGGTACTCCTCCAGGAGGATGGCCGTGCCGATGCCCACGGGGATGGCGATGAGGAGGGCTAGGGAGAGGACCCAGATCGTACCCCAGATGGCCACCCCAATCCCCGCGGTGAGGGGGGAGCGGGAGGGGGTGCGGGTGAGGAAGCTTTGGTCCAGCCAGGGGTTGAGGACAAGCCGCTCCCCTTCCCCCAGGCCGGCCTTGAGCTCCTCCCAGCGCCTCAGGCCCTCCAGGAGGGAGAAGTCGGCCACGCGCTCGTCCCTAAGGCCGGTGACCACGTAGCGGAAGGGGCCTTCCTGGGTGTTCCACATGAGCTCCACCCGGTTCTGCAGGAAGAGGACCCGCCGTTCCGTGGGGTCTTGGAGCAGGGAGCGGGCCTCCTCCTCCGTGTACCCCCGGGCCAGAAGCTCCTGCCGCAGGACCTCCGTGGCGGCGAGGCCGAAGGGGTAGGTCCTGCCGGGGCCCTCGTCCGCCCGCACCACCTGCACGGAGACGCTTCGGTAGAGGGTGTCCCCCAGGAGGAGGACGAGGAGGCCGATGGCCAGCACCAGGGGCAGGACCAGGGCCCGGGCGAAGGTCCGGTCAATGCGGGTCTTCCAGGGGTCGGTGCCGAAGGCTTCGGGGGAAGGGGAGGATAGGGTCCTATTCATATCGCTCCCGGTAGCGTTCCACCACGTACTGGGCCAGGATGTTGAGGAAGAGGGTCAGGAGGAAGAGGGTGAAGCCCACGGCGAAGAGGGCGTAGAAGCCGGTGGAGCCGGTGGGCTGGTCCCCGGTGGCCGCCTGGACGATGTAGCTGGTCATGGTGGCGATGGTCTCCCGCGGGTCCAGGGTGAGGATGGGCCGCTGGCCGGCGGCGATGGCCACGATCATGGTCTCGCCGATGGCCCGGCTGGTGGCCAGGATGATGGCGGCGATGATGCCCGAGATGGCCGCGGGGAAGACCACCCGCAGGGCCACCTCGTAGGGCCTGGCCCCCAGGGCGTAGGCGGCTTCGCGGATGGAGCGGGGCACGGACTCCATGGCGTCGGCGGCCACGTTGGAGATGTAGGGGATGATGGCGAAGCCCATCACCAGCCCGGCGGAGAGGGGGTTGAAGATGTTCAGGTCAGGGATGACCCGTTGCAGCAGGGGGGTGACGAAGAGCAGGGCGAAGTAGCCGAAGACCACGGTGGGGATGCCCTCAAAGAGCTCCAGGGTGCCCTTGATGCGGGCCCGGGCGGCCCCGGAGGCGTACTCCGAGAGGTAGATGGCCAGGGCCAGGCCCAGGGGCACGGCCACCAGGAGGGCGATGAGGGTGACCAGGAAGGTCCCGGCGATGAGGGGGCTGATGCCGTAGCGGGGGTCGGCGAAGAGGGGGGTCCACTCGGGGGCGAAGAGGAACTCCGTGAGGGGCACCCGGCGGAAGAACTGGGCCACGTCCCCTACCAGGCTCAGGATCACCCCCAGGGTGGTGAGGAGGGTGATGGAGGAGAGGAAGACCAGGAGGGCGAAGGTGAGCACCTCCTTGGGGTTCCTCGAGGGCCTTTGCTTCAGGATCTCCATGCCTTTCCCATTCTAAGGGGGTGGGGGAAACTCCCCCACCCCCAGGGGTCAGCGGGGCTACTGCACTTCCTTCCGCAGCTCCTCAATGAACTTGGCCAGGGGGGTGCCAGGGGGCAGGTCCGTGAAGAAGCTCCCCGTCTTCTTGCGGGCCACCAGGCCCTGGCCGATGCGGTAGGCCTCGTCGGGCAGCTCCACGTACCCCGTGGAGCGGATGGCCCGCCGGGCGGCGGGGGAGAGGTAGAAGTCCACGAAGTCCCGCACCTCCTTGCGCTCCAGGCTCTTCAGGTTCACGTAGATGAAAAGGGGCCGGGAGAGGGGCAGGTAGGTGCCGTTTAGCACGCTATCCCGGCTGGGAGCCACGCACCCCTTGCCCCCGTCCACGGCCAGGGCCCGGACCTTGTCCTTGTTCTCCTCGTAGTAGGCGAAGCCCACGAAGGCCATGGCGTAGGGGTTGCCCGTGACCCCCCGCATGATCACGTTGTCGTCCTCGGAGGGGAAGTAGTCCTTGCGGATGGAACCAGCCCGGCCCATGATGGCCTCGGTGAAGTAGTCAAAGGTGCCAGAGTCCGTGCCCGCCCCGAAGAGGACGATGCGGCGGTTGGGCCAGGCGGGGTTCAGGTCCTTCCAGTAGTTCACCTTGGCGTTGGGCTCCCAGATGGACTTGAGCTGGGCGGTGGTCAGGCACTGGGCCCAGGTGTTCTGCCGGTTCACCAGGATGGAGAGGGCATCGTAGGCCACGGGGATCTCAATGAACTGGATTCCCGCCTTCTGGCAGGCCTCCAGCTCCGACTTGCGGATGGGCCGGCTGGCGTTTTGGACGTCCGTCTCCCCCCGGCAGAACTTCTGGAACCCCGCCCCGGTGCCGGAGAAGGCCACGGAGATCCTCACCTGGGGGTTTCGGGTCACAAACTCCTCCGCCACCGCCTGGGTGATGGGGTAGACGGTGGAGGAGCCATCGGCCCGGATCTGGGCCAAAGCCGCCCCGGCCAGGCTCAGGACCGCCAAGAGGACCGCTTGCTTCTTCATCTCCAAACCTCCCACCCGTACTCTGCCAGCCCTTTGTCAGGAGAAGGTCAAGGCCCTCCCCTTCAGGCCCAGGTCAAGGCCCGCCGCGTTGTAAAGCCCCTGACGGATCACCGCGCCTCCAATAAGCCTCTCCCCCTGGTAGAGGACGGCGCTCTGCCCCGGGGCCACGGCGAAGACGGGGGTCTGGAAGCGGAGGCGCAGGGGGGCCAGGGACTCCACCCGGGCCCGCACCGGGGGGGTGCGGTAGCGTACCTGCACCTCCACCTCCTCGGGGAGCTCGGCCAGAAGGTTCAGCGCCTCGCCCTCGAGGCCCCCCCACAGGGCCGCCTCCTTGGGTCCCACGTAGACCACGTTGGCCAGGGGGTCCACACCCACCACGTACCGCTCCAGGTGGGGCTTGAACAGGCCGAGGCCCTTTCGCTGGCCGATGGTGTAGAGGCTTGCTCCTTGGTGCTCTCCCACCACCTCCCCGGTGAGGGCGTCCACCAGGGGACCGGGGCGGACCTCGAGCCTTTCCCTCAGGAACTCCTTCAGGTCCCCGGCCACGAAGCAGAGGTTCTGGCTTTCCGGCTTCCTGGCGGTGGGAAGCCCGGCCCTTTCCGCCAGGGCCCGCACCTCAGCCTTGGTCATCCCCCCCACGGGGAAGAGGAGGTGGGGAAGGGCCTCCTTGGGGGTTCCCCAGAGGAAGTAGCTCTGGTCCTTCAGGGGGTCTATTCCCCGGAGAAGGCTTTCCCCCTCCCGGCGCACGTAGTGCCCCGTGGCCACATAGTCCAGGCCCAGGCGCTGGGCCTGCTTGAGGAGGGCCCCGAACTTGACGAAGGTGTTGCAGCGGGCGCAGGGGTTGGGGGTGCGGCCTTGGGCGTAGTCCTTCAGGAAGGGCTGGATGATCTCCTCCTCAAAGGTCTCCCGGTAATCCAAGAGATAGAAGGGGATATCCAGGATCTCCGCCACCCTGCGGGCCTCGTAGGCGGCCTCGGGGGTGCAGCAGCTTTCCCAGGCCCGCCCCTTGTGGGGGATATCCAGGGTGGGCCTTGGGGGCTCCTCGGGCCAGAAGCGCATCATGGCCCCCACCACCTCGTACCCCGCCTCCTTCAGGAGGTAGGCGGAGACGGAGGAGTCCACGCCCCCGGACATGGCTACCAAGACCTTAGGCATTACGCTCGTCCACCTCCTGCAGCATACGCTGAAGGGTTTCCTTCAGCGTGGGTACTTGTTCCTTGGCGATGGTCCAGACCACCTCGGGATCCACGGCGAAGTACTGGTGGGCCACCACGTTGCGCAAACCCACCACCCGGGCGCCAGGGAATCTCCGGGTAGCGGCTCTTGATCTCTTCGGGAAGGTGGCGGGCCGCTTCGCCCAGGATTTCCAGATTGCGCGTTACCGCATCCAGGTGGAGGTCGCTTTCCAAAAAAGCGTCCCGGTCCAGGCCAGACAGATAACGCTCTATGCGACCTATGGCCTGAAGCATATCCGTCAGGTAAAGGCGGAGCTGGCGCTTAGACATACACCAGGTCTCCTTCTACGGCTTCCCGAAGGAGGGGATTTTGCCTTAAGGCGCCCGTGGTCAAGAGGTCCACGGGAATGCCCAGCATCTCTTCCAGGTAGGCCTTAAGGTCCACCAGCTCCCACCCCAGGGGCCGCTCCAGCTCCACCAAGAGGTCTAGGTCGCTCCCGGGTCTTTCCTCACCCCGAGCGTACGAGCCAAAGACGGCGATGCCCTTAACCCCAAAGCGCCTGTGAAGCTCTTCGCGGTGAGCCTCGAGGAGGGTGAGGATTTCTGAAAGGCTCATGCCACCACCCGTTCGCCCAGGACAGCCTTCGTGCTCCTTATAGCCACCTCCGCCATCTCGGGGGTGGGCTCGGCCACGGTGAGGGCCTGGAAGCGGAAGCCCAGCTCCCTCAAGACCAGGGAAACGGGATCGTTGTGCCGGGCGGAGAAGTAGAGGAGCTCAAAGGCCAAGGCCGCCACCACCGGCAGGAAGAGGACCCGGGCCAGTAGCCGCCACCAGAGCACCTCCGGGGCGGGGATGAGGCTGTAGACCAGGATGGAGACCACGATGACGAAGGCGAGGAAGGTGGTGCCGCACCGGGGGTGGAAGCGGGGCTGGGCCATGACGTTTTCCACGGTGAGGGGAAGCCCCTTTTCAAAGGCGTGGATGGCCTTGTGCTCCGCCCCGTGGTACATGAAGAAGCGTTTGATCTCCGGCAGGCGTCCGATAAAGCGGAGGTAGCCCACCAGGATCCCCACCTTGAGGAGGCCGGCCAGCAGGTTGTAGAGCACGGGGAAGCGGGCCGCGTCCACCAGAAGTCCGGAGAGGAAGCCGGGAAGCACGATGAAAAGGGCAATCCCCAGGAGGAGGCTGAAGGCCACCGTGCCCCAGAGGGCCCCCTTGGGCACCTCCTCCTCCCCCGCCAGCTCGGCGCTGCGGGCCAGGGCTCGGTAGCTCACGGAAAGGGCATCCCAGAGGGCCACCACCCCCCGGATCAAGGGGAGCTTGGCCCAGGGGTAGCGCTGGCTTAGGGCGGGCTCCTCGTGGCGCTCCACGTGGATTTGGCCATCGGGAAGGCGCACCGCCAGGGCCCAGGCCCAGGGAGCCTTCATCATCACCCCCTCGAGGGCCGCTGAACCCCCCAGGGCCACCTGCTTGGCGAGCAAGAGAGACCACATCCTTTCCATTCTGCCATGAGGGCGTGGTATCTTCCAGGCGTGATCACCTTGCATGCTTTAGAGGCCACGTTGGCGGAGGGTAAGGCTCCTTTGAAGGTGGTGTGGGTTAAGAAGGGGGAGCTTACCCCTCAAGGGGAGGCCTTGGACGTCCGCCTGGGAGGGCTTCTCCGCCAGGCCATGGCCGGGGCAGGGTTCAAGGGGGAGGCGGGGGAGAACCTCTTGCTTTCCACCCCCGAGGGGCATTTCCTCCTCTTCGGCCTGGACGAGGATCCCCGGGCCACGGGGGGAAGGCTGGCCCAGGTTCTTGGGAAGCTATCCTTCCCCGAGGTTCTGGTGGAGGCCCTCGAGGCCTATCCCCTGGCGGAAGGGATTCTCTTGGGGGCGTACCGCTTTGACCGCTACAAGGCTTCCAAGGAGGAAAAGCCCGTGACCATCCAGCTTTCCGGGGCTAACCCGGAGGAGGTGGAAAGGGCGAAGAAGGTGGCGGAAGGCGTTTACTGGGCCCGTGACCTGGTGAACGAGCCTCCCAACGTCCTCACCCCGGAGGCCCTGGCGGAGGCGGCCCTTTCCCTTAAGGCCTTCGGGGTAGAAGTGGAGGTTCTGGACGAGGGGGCCATCCAGGCTTTGGGCATGGGGGCTTTCCTAGCGGTGGCCCAGGGCTCGGAGAACCCGCCCCGTTTCATCGCCTTGCGCTATGCTCCCGAAGGCGCCCGGGAAAGGTTGGATCTGGTGGGCAAGGGGCTCACCTTTGACTCCGGGGGCTACTCCCTCAAGCCCACGGAGGGCATGGCCACCATGAAGGGGGATATGGCAGGGGGAGCGGCGGTCCTCGGAGCCATGAAGAGCGCCGCCCTCCTGGGCCTGCCCGTGGAGATCCGGGGCTACATCGCCGCCTGCGAGAACCTGATCTCCGGCCGGGCCTACCGGCTTGGGGATGTGCTCAAGACCCTTTCCGGGAAGACGGTGGAGGTGATGAACACCGACGCCGAAGGAAGGCTCACCCTGGCGGATGCCTTGGCCTATGCGGAACGCCAGGGGGCCAAGCGGATCCTGGAGCTTTCCACCCTCACGGGCTCGGCGGTGGTGGCCCTGGGGGAGGAGGTGGCCGCCCTGTTCGCCACGGAGGAAACCTGGGGGAAGCAGGTGGAAGAGGCGGCGAAGAAGGCGGGGGAGAAGGTTTGGCCCCTGCCCCTGGAGAAGGCTTACCGGGAGAAGCTGAAAAGCCCCGTGGCCGATCTTAAGAACGTGGGGGACCGGAACGGCGGGGCCATCACCGCAGCCCTTTTCCTGGCGGAGTTCGTGACCGTGCCCCTGGTGCACCTGGATATCGCCGGGCCGGCCTTCGCCAAAAAGGCCCATGCCTTAGGTCCTGAGGGGGGCACAGGGTTTGGGGTCAGGACGATCCTCAATGTGGTCCAAGGACTGGGCAAGGTTTAAAAACCACCCTGCTCGAGGGCAGGGTGGGAGCCTAGAGGAACCCCTACTCCTGGCAGTTGGGGCAAAGCCCTCGGAATTCCAGCCGGAAGTTCTCCAAAGACCAGCCGGACTTTTCGGCGGCAGCCTTTTGCGCCTGGGAGAGGTCGAGCTCCGGCAGGTTCTTCAAGAGGAGGTCCTCCACCTTTCCGCAGGAGGTGCAGACTAGGTGCACGTGGGGCTCGTTGTAGCCGTCGTAACGGGTCAGGCCCTTGGGGTCGCGGAACTCGTAGATGAGGCCGTGCTCCCGAAGGACGTGGAGGTTCAGGTATACGGTGGAGAGGCCGATGTCGTAGCCCCGCTTCTTAAGGCCGTTGTAGAGCTCCTCGGGGGTGGGGTGGACGTTCTTGCGGTCTAGGTAGCTTAGAATCCGCTCGCGGGGCAGGGTGTGCCTGAGACCAACCGCCTTTAGCCGCGCCCGGTAGTTTTCCTTTTCCCTCATCCTTGGCATGGCTCCTCCTTCCTTCCAGTTCCAGTATACACAGGCTATGTGCAAATGCAACACCTAAAATAGCCGAAGGATGGTATAGACTACCCCTCCCCTTTTGGGAAGGGTTTTCCCTAGGTGTTGCTCCCCAAGTTTGGATGGAGTTCCGGATTTGTTTCATCACGCCGTGCCCCTTATCCAGGGGGGCTGGGGATCCCAGGGGAAGGGGTCGTCCGCGGTATAATGGGTCCATCTTGGACCGGCCCATCTACCGTATCCTGCACCTGGTCTTCGCCCTGGGCTTGGCCCATGCCCTTTTCCTTTTAGGCCAAGAGGGGATTAGGGCGTATGAGCTCGCCCGGGAGCGGGCCAGGCTGGAGGAAGCCCTGCGTCAGGCGGAGGCCCGGGTGGCCCGCCTAGAGGCCGAGGTGAAGGCGGCCAAGGATCCCGCTTACCTCGAGGCCCTGGTCCGCAGGTTGGGTTTTGTGCGGCAAGAGGAGATACTAAGGAGGCGATGAGGGAGGACCCGGCGGCACTCTTTCTGGAGGATGAGGCCCTGACCGAAGGCCTCACCGATGAGGAAGCGGAAACCCTTCTTTCCTGGCTTTTGGATCTGGCACAGGAGGCCAGCCCTTCCCAGCTGGCCCACCTGAGAAGGATTGGGCACGAGATCACGCGCCTTTCCCGCGACTACGGCCTGCCGGTGGAGGAGCTTATCGGCCTGGTGGAGCTGGCCTGGGGGGAGGCGGATGCCCCTGGCCTGCAGGCTTAGAGGACCAGGGCTTTGAGGAGTTCCCGCACCTCCAAAAGCCTAGGGGGTGGAGGGGTGAGGCGGTAGATGAGGGAGACCTGTAAGGCAGCCTCCTCCTCTAGGGGCTTGAGCACCACTCCGGGATGGGGAAAGACCCGGTAAGGGGCTAGGGTGAGGTAGACCCCTACCCCGGCGGCCACCAGGCTTACCGCCTGGGAAAACCGGGCCACTTCCCGGGCCACCCGGGGCGTGAAACCCGCCCGGCGGAACACCTCCATGAAGGCCTCGTAAAGGGGGGGGAGGGTTTCCTTGGGGAGGAGGAGGAAGGGCTCCTCCTTGAGGGCCTTGAGGGGCACCCGTTCCCTCGAGGTCAAGGGATGCCCCTCGGGCAGGGCCACCACGATGGGTACCTGTAGGAGGGGTTCTTGGCCGATGACGGGGTCCTCCACCCTAAGCCCCGCCAGGCCGTAGTCCAGCTGGCCCTCCTTAAGGGCCTTTACCTGCTCGGGGGTGTGCATCTCCAGGATCTCCACCGGTTGGCCTAAGCCCCGGCGCAGGTGGTCCAAAAGGGGCATGAGGTCGGGAAGGAGGTTTTCCGGCACCCCGAAGCGGAGTTCCTCCCGATTCGCACGCCGCACCCGGGCCTTTAAGGCCTCCACCTCCTGCAGAAGCTGTCGGCCCTCCCGCACCAGCACCTCCCCCGCCGGGGTAAGGCGGAAGGGCCTGCGTTCCAGGAGCTTCACCCCTAGCTCCTGCTCCAAGGCCTGGATCTGCTGGGAAAGGGCGGGCTGGGAGAGGTAGGCCTTCTCTGCCGCCCGGTGGAAGTTTTTCTCCTCGGCCAGAAGAAGGAAAAGCCGCAGGCGGCGCAGGTCCATGATAAGGTTAGCTTATCATCACGCCCCAGGCTTTTCTATTGGACAAAGGGCCCCGTCTGCCCCAGACTGGGAAAGGAGTCGGTGTAGTGTAGTTTTGCGCAAAAGGGGGGAGGTTGACGGCGGTGAATGCGGATGTGCTCAGGCAGGCCCTAGAGGCCCTTTCCCCAGAGGAAATGGCCCGGCTCAGGGAGGAGGAAAACCGGGAGTGGCGGGAGTCCTTGGAGTACGTGCTCCGGGTGGAAGGCTTCGCCAGGGTGGAGGAGCTTTTGCGCCTTCTGGACGAGTTCCTTTACCTCCAGGGCTTCTCCCCTCAAAACCGCCTCTCCACCCCCTACCTGAACACCATCCCTAAGGAGCAGGAACCCCCTTATCCCGGGGACCTCGAGCTGGAGAGGCGCATCGTCAACATCCTCCGTTGGAATGTGGCCATGATGGTCACCCGGGCCAACAAGAAGGCGGAGGGGATCGGGGGGCATATCTCCACCTACGCCTCCATCGCCGAGCTTTACGAGGTGGGGTTCAACCACTTCTTCCGCGGGCCCGAGGCGGGATTGGACCGGGACCTGGTCTTTTTCCAGGGCCACTCCTCCCCCGGCATCTACGCCCGGGCCTTTCTGGAGGGAAGGCTAAGCGAGGCGGACCTGGAGAACTTCCGCCGGGAGGTGCACCCTCCGGTTCCGGGTGGCCGGGGGCTTTCCAGCTATCCCCATCCCTGGCTGATGCCGGATTTCTGGGAGTTCCCCACGGTTTCCATGGGCCTTGGCCCTATCCAGGCCATCTACCAGGCCCGCTTCATGCGCTACCTGGAGGACCGGGGTCTGAAGCCCAGGAGCAGCGCCAAGGTCTGGGCCTTCTTGGGGGACGGGGAGCACGACGAGCCGGAAACCGTGGGGGCCTTGCACCTGGCGGCCCGGGAGAACCTGGACAACCTCATCTTCGTGGTAAACGCCAACCTGCAGCGCCTGGACGGGCCGGTGCGGGGCAACTCCAAGATCATCCAGGAGCTGGAAAGGCTCTATAGGGGTGCGGGCTGGCGGGTGATCAAGATCGTCTGGGGCTCTGCTTGGGACCGGCTTTTGGCCAAGGATAAGGAGGGCCACCTCCTGAGGCGGTTTGAGGCCCTGGTGGACGGGGAGTCCCAGCGGTACGCCGCCTTTGGGGCCAAGGAGCTCAAGGAGCGCTTCTTCAACACCCCCGAGCTCAAGCGGCTCATCGAGGGCATGAGCGACGAGGAGTTGGATGAGCTCACCCGGAGCCGGGGTGGGCACGACCTGGTGAAGATCTATGCCGCTTACAAGGCGGCGGTGGAGCACAAGGGAAGCCCCGTGGTCATCCTGGCCCGCACCATCAAGGGCTACGGCATGGGGCCCACGGCCATGGCCAAAAACGTGGCCCACCAGGTGAAGAAGCTCACCGAGGAGGACCTGAAGGAGGCCCGGACCTTCTTGGGTATCCCCGTCCCGGAGGAGAAGCTTTCCGAGCTTCCCTACTACCACCCGGGGCCGGACTCTCCCGAGGTGAGGTACCTTCTGGAGCGCAGGAGGGCCTTGGGAGGGTTTATCCCTGAGCGCCGGGTGCGGTTTACCGGGGGCCTCGAGGTGCCGGGAGAGGAGTTCTTCCAGGAGTTCTACGAGGGCACGGGGGGACGGGAGATCTCCACCACCATGGCCTTCGTGCGCATCCTGGCCAAGCTCCTCCGGCATCCCAAGATCGGCAGGCTCATCGTTCCCATCGTCCCCGACGAGGCCCGTACCTTCGGCATGGAGGCCTTGATCGCCCAGGTGGGCATCTACTCCCCCCAGGGACAGCTTTACATCCCTGTGGACGCCGGCACCCTCACCGCCTACAAGGAGAGCAAGGAAGGCCAGATCCTGGAGGAGGGCATCACCGAGGCGGGGGCCATGGCGGACTTCATTGCTGCCGGTACCGCCTACGCCCACTGGGGCATCCCCACCATTCCCTTCCTCATCACCTATTCCATGTTCGGCCTCCAGCGCATTGGGGACCTGGTCTGGGCGGCGGCCGACCAACGCGCCAGAGGCTTCCTCCTTGGGGCCACCGCCGGGCGGACCACCCTGGAGGGGGAGGGTTTGCAGCACCAGGACGGGCAAAGCCACATCTACGCCCTGGCCGCTCCCAACCTCTTGGCCTACGACCCCGCCTTTGCCTACGAGTTCGCCGTGATCCTCGAGGACGGCCTTAGGCGCATGTACCGGGAGGGGGAGGATGTCTTCTACTACATCACCATCGAGAACGAGAACTACCCCCACCCCCCCATGCCCGAGCCCAGGGAGAAGGTGAAGGAGGGGATTCTCAAGGGCCTTTACCTCTTCCGTCCGGGGGAGGGGGAGGGCCCCAGGGTGCAGCTTCTGGGTTCGGGGCCCATCCTGCCCCAGGCGGTGAAGGCCCAGGAGCTCCTTAAGGGCTACGGGGTGGTGGCGGATGTGTGGAGCGCCACCAGCTACAAGGCCCTCTACATGGACGCCATAGAGGCGGAAAGGGAACGGAGGCTTTTGGGGAAGGCCCGTAAGCCCTATGTGGCCGAGGTTTTGGAGGGTCACGAGGGCCCCGTGGTGGCCGCCACCGACTACCTCAAGGCCCTGCCTAACCTCATACGAGGGTATCTGGACCGGCCCTTCTGCGCCCTGGGCACGGATGGCTTTGGCCGCTCGGATACCCGGGAGGCCCTAAGGGACTTCTTTGAGGTGGATGCCCGGCACATCGCCTACGCGGCCCTTGCCCTTTTGGCCGAGGAGGGCAAGGTGCCGGCTAAGACCTTGGTCAAGGCCCGGAAGGAGCTTGGGCTCGAGCTTTTGGAGACTCCGCCTCACAGGAGGTAAGGGGGTATTCTGGAGGGCAAGATGGAGCTGAGGCTTCCCGAACTGGGCGATAACGTGAGCGCCGCCACGGTGGTGGGGGTGCTGGTGAAGGAGGGGGACCGGGTGGCCCCGGGGGACCCCCTTTTGGAACTGGAAACCGACAAGGCGGTGATGGAGGTCCCTGCCGAGGCGGGCGGGGTGGTGAAGCGGGTTTTGGTGAAGGTAGGGGACGAGGTGCGTCCCGGGCAACCCTTCCTGGAGCTGGAGGCTGGGGAGGTGGGGGTTCCCTCGCCCCAGGAGGTGCCCCCTCCACCCAGGGAGGAGAAGGTCCAGGCAGCACCTCCTTCAGGAGCCCCTAGCCCTTCGCCGGCCCCGGTAGGGCAGGAGGAAGGCCGGCTCATCCCGGCTGCTCCCTCGGTGCGGCGCCTGGCCCGGGAGCTCGGGGTGGACATCCGTCAGGTGAGGGGTACAGGCCTTGCGGGGCGCATCACCGCCGAGGATGTGAGGCGGGCCGCGGGCCAGGTTCCCCCTTCCCTGCCGGCGGAGGCCATAAGCCCCCTCCCGACTCCCAGGCTCCCCGATTTCAGCCGCTGGGGCCCGGTGCGCACCGAGCCCATGAGCGGGGTTCGCAAGGCCACCTTGAGGGCCATGGCTCAAGCCTGGGCCCAGGTGCCCATGGTCACCCACTTTGACGAGGCGGACATCACCGAGCTGGAGGGCTTAAGAAAACGCTACGCCAAGCGGGCGGAGGAAAGGGGCTTTCGGCTCACCCTCACCGCCTTCCTCCTCAAGGCCCTGGCCTTGACCCTGAAAGCCTTCCCCAAGTTCAACGCCTCCATCGATGTGGAAAGGGGGGAGATCATCTACAAGGATTACGTGCACATCGGGGTAGCGGTGGACACCCCCCATGGCCTCCTGGTGCCGGTGATCCGGAATGTGGACCAAAAGGGGGTTCTGCGCCTGGCCAAAGAGCTTCAGGAAGTTTCCGAACGGGCCCGGGAGCGGAAGCTCACGCCGGAGGAGATGCAGGGAGGCACCTTCAGCCTCTCCAACCTGGGGGGGATTGGCGGCACCGGATTCACCCCCATCGTGAACTGGCCGGAGGTGGCCATTTTAGGGGTTTCTCGTTCCCAGATGAAGCCGGTGTGGGATCCGGAGAAGGAAGCCTTCCAGCCCCGCCTCATCATGCCCTACGGCCTCACCTACGACCACCGCCTTATAGATGGGGCTGAGGCAGCCCGCTTCTGCCGCTATCTGGCCCAGCTTCTGGAGGATCCTTTGGGCCTGGCCTTGGAATAGGGGGTGGCCGGCCCCGGGTTCTCGTGTAGTATGGGAAAGTATGCGCGTCATCGTGGTGGGAACCCGGGGCAGCGCCTTGGCCCTGGCCCAGACCCGCTTTGTGGTGGAGCGTCTTAAGGAAAGCTGGCCTGAGGCGGAGTTCAAGGTGAAGACCATCAAGACCCGGGGGGACCAGGGGGCGAGCCCCACGGAGCGGGCCATCTTCGTTAAAGAGCTTCAGGAGGCGCTTCTTTCCCGGGAAATCGACATCGCCGTGCACTCCCTGAAGGACCTCCCCACGGAGGAACCCCCGGGGCTCAAGATCGCCGCCATACCCCGCAGGCAGGACCCCCGGGACGCCTTCTTGGGTAAGGTGTATAAGCGCCTCGAGGACCTCCCTGAAGGCGCTGTGGTGGGAACGAGCTCCATAAGGCGCAAGGCCCAGCTTTTGGCCTACCGCCCGGACCTAGTGGTGAAGGACCTGAGGGGCAACGTGGACACCCGGCTGGCTGCCTTGGGGAATGGAGAGTATGACGGGATCATCCTGGCGGCGGCGGGGCTCATCCGGCTGGATCTGCGCAACCGCATCGACCAGTTCCTGGAACCCGAGGTGATGCTTCCCGCTCCCGGCCAAGGGGCCTTGGCCCTGGAGGTGCGCCAGGGGGACGATCTGGCGGAGGAGCTCTGCTACGCCCTTCACCACCATCCTTCCCACGACCGGGTGCGGGCGGAGCGGGCCTTTTTGAAGGGCCTTGGGGCTGGGTGCCTGGCCCCGGTGGGGGCCTTGGCCCAGGTGGCGGAGGACGGCACCCTCCTCCTCGAGGGGATGGTCCTCACCCCCGACGGCAAGAGCTTCATCCGGGCGGAGATCGAAGGCGACGCCTCCGAGGCCGAGGAGCTGGGGTTGGAGCTGGCCCAGGACGTGTTGGAGCAGGGAGGGCGGGAGATTCTTGCCCAAACCCGATAGGTTTGCTGGAGTTTTCCCCCGGCCTAGGGTATAGTGGGGTAGATGGCGCTTAAGCGCTTGACCCGCCAGCGTAAGGCTGTTTTGGAGGTGGTGAAGAGGGCCCACAACCACCCCGATGCCGCCTGGATCTACCAGGAGGTGCGCAAGGTGGTGCCCAAGGTGAGCCTGGGGACCATCTACCGCACCCTCGAGGCCCTGGTGGAGGAGGGCTACCTCATCCCCATCACCAAGGCGGGGGAGGCCACCCGTTACGACGCCAACCTGCACCCCCACCTGCACCTGGTCTGCCAGGGGTGCGGGGCCATCGTGGACCTGGAGGTGGACCTTCCCGACCTCCTCACTTCCGTCCAGGAGGCTTACCCCCAGCTGGAGGTAAGGGAGGTGGAGGTCACCTACAAGGGCCTCTGCCCCACCTGCAAGGCAGCCCTTAAGGGCTAGGTCGGCCCGGAGGGCCATCTTGATGGAACCCTTGGCCTGGCTTTACGCCCGGCAGGGCTGGGTGAAGCCGGGGCTGGAGCGCATCCTGGCTCTCCTTGCCCGCCTGGGGAATCCCCAGGAGGCTTACCCTGTGGCCCTCGTTGGGGGAACCAACGGTAAGGGGACCGTGGCCCGGGCCTTGGCGGCCATCCTGGAGGAGGCGGGCTTAAGGGTGGGGCTTTACACCAGCCCCCACCTGGTGGACTTCCGGGAGCGCGTGGCCATCCAGGGCCGACCCATAGGCCAGGAGGCGGTTCTTTCCCTTCTGGAGGAGATCCGTCCCCAGGCTGAATCCTTGGAGGCCACCTTCTTTGAGGTGGCCACCGCCCTTGCCCTCCTCCACTTTGCCCGGGAAGGAGTGGAGTTTGCGGTCCTCGAGGTGGGCCTGGGGGGGCGCTTTGACGCCACCAACGCCACGGAGCCCCAGCTTTCTGTGGTGACCAACATCGGCCACGACCACCTGGAGATCCTGGGCCCCACCCTGAGGGATGTGGCCCGGGAGAAGGCGGGGATCTTCCGCAAGGGGGTGCCGGCCCTCACCGCCGCCAGGGGGGAGGGGCTAGAGGAGCTTCGGGAGAGGGCCCGGACTATGGGCACCCCCCTTTGGGTTTTGGGGGAGGAGTTTTCCCTTCTCGGGGTGGAGGCTTTGGGAGAGGGCCTGGCCTTCCGCCTGCGGATCCGGGGGGAGGAGAGGACCTTCCGCACGCGGCTTCTTGGCCCCCACCAGGCGGAAAACCTGGCCCTGGCGGCGGTATCGGGAAGGCTCCTTGGGGCGGGTTGGGAGGCGGTGGAAAAGGGCCTCCTTCGGGCGGAGAACCCGGGGCGGCTGGAGCGCCTTCCTTGGCCCGGGGGGAGGGAGCTCCTCCTGGATGGGGCCCACAACCCGGAAGGGGCCTGGGCCTTGCGGCAAGCCCTTCGCTTCCACGGGCTTCTGCCTGCCGCCTTGGTCCTGGGCTTCAGCCGGGAGAAGGACCACCGGGCCATGGCCGAGGCCCTTAAGGGGTTGGGGCCGGTGGTCCTCACCCGCTACGCCTCTCCTAGAAGCCAAGACCCCAGGGCCCTCCTCCCCCTCTTCCCGGGGGCCCTGGTGGAGGAAGAACCCTTAAAGGCCGTGGAAAGGGCCTTCACCCTGGAGAACCGGGTGGTGGTGGCGGGGAGCCTCTACCTGGTGGGGGAGGTGAAGCGGGCCCTTTTGGGGCTTCCCCCGGAGGAAAGGTGGCAGTAACACCACCCCACCGGGCGAAGCCGGGGTAGGGTGGTATCAGTCCAGGGCCTCCCGCAGGATGCGGGCGGCTTCCTGTAGCGTCTCCATGGGTTGCACCAGGGCGATCCGCACGTGTCCCCTTCCCCCAGGGCCGAACCCCCTCCCCGGGGCCACGGCCACGCCCCGCTCCACCAGGCTTAGGGTGAACTCCAGGTCATCCACCCCCTGGGGAAGCTTCCCCCAGAGGTACATGGTGGCCCTGGGAGGGAGGAGGTCTAACACCCCTTTAAGGGCTTCCGCCATTCCCAGGGCCCGCTTTTGGTAGACCTGGGCGAAGCCCCGGGTCACCTCCCTAGGGGTCTTAAGGGCGGCGATCCCCATGCGCAGGATTCCGGCGTACTGGTTGAAGTCCATGACCCCCTTCACCCTTTCCAGCCGGGCTATGGCCTCCTCGTTCCCCAGGGCGAAGCCCAGGCGGAAGCCTGCCAGGTTGTAGCTTTTGGAGAGGCTAAAGAGCTCCACCACCCGTTCCTTGGCCCCGGGAAGGGCCAGGGGGGAGGGGGCCTCCCCCTGGTAGACCTGGTCCACATAGGGGTTGTCGTGGACCAGCCAAAGCCCATGCCTTTCCGCCAGGGCCAAGGCCTCCTCAAAGTAGCCCCAGTCCGCCAGGGCCCCCGTGGGGTTGTTGGGGTAGTTGAGGAGGAGGACCTTGGCTTCCTTCCAGATGCTTTCCGGCACCTGGGAGAGATCCGCCAGGCCGTCTTCCCGCAAGGGGATGAGGTGGGTCCTTAGGGAGGCCACCCGGGCAGCGCCGAAGTAGCTGGGGTAGGCCACCTCGGGCAGGAGGAGGAGGTCTTGGGGCTCGGTGAGGGCCAGAAGGAGGTGGGCCAGGCCCTCCTGGCTGCCGATCAAGGCCAGGGCTTCCCGCCTGGGGTCCAGGCGTACCCCGTAGCGGCCTTGGTACCAGCGGGAGGCTTCCTCCAAAAAGGGAAGGGTGCAGCTTTTCAGGCAGTAGCCGTAAGTGCTGGGGTCAGAAAGGGCTTCCCGCAGGGCCTCGAGGGGCTCGGAAGGGGGCAGGAGGTCGGTGGAGCCGATGGAGAGGTCGATAAGGCGGATCCCCTTCTCCCGGGCCTTTCTCTTGGCCTCATCCACCACCAGGAAGACCGAGGCTTCAGGAACCCTACTCATGGTGCCCCTCCCGCCAGGCCTTGCCGGTGATGAGGCTTAGGGCATGGGGCAGGACGGGAAGCACCGCCTCCAGGGATTCCCGGGCTCCCTTGGGGCTTCCCGGCAGATTCAGGATGAGGCTTTTTCCCCTTACCCCCGCGAGGCCCCGGGAAAGGGCAGCCATGGGGGTTTTCTCCAGGCCCTTAAGGCGCATGAGCTCGGCAAGGCCCGGCACCTCCTTGTCCAGTAGCTCCCGGGTGGCCTCGGGGGTCTTGTCCCGGGGGGCCAGGCCCGTGCCCCCATTGGTGAGGATGAGGTCCAGGCCCTCCCGGTCGGCCCAGAGCCGGATGACCTTCTTGATCAGGGGAGGCTCATCGGGGACGATCTCGTAAGCCGCCACCTCGAAGGGCCCTCCCTTTAGGGCCTCGCGGATGGCCAGGTGGGTGGTGTCCTCCCGTTGCCCCCTCGAGCCCTTATCGGATACGGTCAGGATGCCCACGCGGAACATTTGTCAAGAGCTTACCCCGTGGAAGACCCTTTGCAAAAGGGTGCGCAAGCGGCGAAAGGCTTCGGCCTCGAGGGGGATGGCGCTTCCCCGGCGGGGGAGGTGGAGGAGGTTGAGGACCTGCTGAAGCTCTTCCCTCATCCCTTCACCCCGGTGAGGACCACTCCCTCGATGATCTGCCGCTGGAAGAAGAAAAAGACCAAAAGAACCGGTAGCACCGCAAGGCTCGAGGCCGCCATGATCAGGTTCCAGGCGGTGCCCGCTTCCCCGGAGAAAAGGGCGATGCCCACGGGAAGGGTGCGCATCTCCGGGGTTTGGACCACGATGAGGGGCCATAGGAAGGCGTTCCAGTTGCCCAGGAAGGTGAAGATCCCCAAGGCGGCCAGGGCTGGGCGCACCAGGGGCAGGCCAATCCGCCAAAACACGCCGAACTCGGAGAGCCCATCCATCCTTCCGGCGTCGAACAGGTCCTGGGGCAGGGTTTCGAAGAACTGCCGCATGAGGAAGACCCCGAAGGCGGTGATGAGACCGGGAAAGAGGAGCCCCCAGTAGGTGTTGATCCAGCCCTTCTCCGCGCTCATCACATACCAGGGGATGACCAGCATCTCCGTGGGGACCATCAAGGTGGAGAGGATGAGGATAAAGACCAGGTTCTTCCCGGGAAATCGGAGCCGGGCCAGGGTGTAGCCTGCGAGGCTATCGAAGAACAGCACGGAAAGGGTGGTGAGGGAGGCCACCAGGAGGCTGTTTCCAAACCAGCGCATGAACCCTGTTTCCCCGAGGACCACCCGGTAGTTCTCTAGGGTGGGCTCCCGGGGAAGGAATCTGAGCTCGAAGAGTTCGGGGAAGGGCTTGAAGGAGGTGAGCACCATCCAGAGGAAGGGGAGAACCATGACGCTGCCGCCCAAGAGGAGGAGAAGGAGAACCAGAAAACCCGTAAGGCGGTTTTTCGCCTTCATAGCTCCACCCTCCGGGTGAGGAGCTTAAGCTGCACCAGGGTGATCAGGAGGATGAGGGCAAAGAGGAGGACGGTGACCGTTGCGGCATACCCTAGCTGGAAGCGCAAGAAGGCCAGCTGGTAGATGTAGAGGGCCAGGGTTAGGGTGCTGTTCAAAGGTCCCCCTTGGTCGGTAAAGTTCAGGTTCACCACCTGGGTGAAAAGCTGCAGGTAGCCAATGGTTCCGATGACCACGGAGAAGACCAGAACGGGGTTCAATAGGGGCCAGGTGATGTGGCGGAAAAGCCGCCATCCCTCCGCGCCATCTATGCGGGCAGCCTCGTAGTACTGCCGGGGGATGCTTTCCAGACCCGCCAGGAAGAGGACCACCTGGAAGCCCAGGTTCTGCCACACCACCACCCAGGTCACGGTGGGTAGGGCCTGGCTGGGGCTTTGCAAAAAGGGCTGCGGGGGGATTCCCAAAAGGGCCAGTAGCTCGTTGACCAGCCCGAAGTGCGGGGAAAGCATCCAGCTCCACACCCAGGCCACGGCCACCGCCGGGGTCACGTAGGGGGCGAAGTAGATGGCCCGGAAGAAGTCGCGGCCAAAGGGTACCCGCTGGAGAAGCAAGGCGATGACGAGGCCCAAGGCGATCTGGCTTGGGATTCCCAGAAGGGTATAGAGGAGGGTGTTGAAAAGAGCCCGGCGGAGAACAGGGTCCTCGAGGAGCCGGGCGTAGTGCTCGAGGCCCACAAAGCGCCTCTGGGAGGGGTCTGCGTGCCACTCGTATAGGGAAAGCCAAAGGGCCTGGAAGGCGGGAAGGATGCGGAAGTAGAGGAAAAAAGCCAGGGGAATGGCCAAAAACACAAAGGCCCATAGGGCTTCCCGCCAGGCCAGGGTAAGCCGCACCCTACCTCCAGAACTGATCCAGAATCTTTTGCTCCTCCTCCGCGGCCAGCCTCAGGGACTGGGCGGGGTCCATGCCCTGGAGCAGGACCCGGTTGATGGCGTCCACCATCACCTTGCGCTGAGCGGCTTCGTCCACAAAGGGGGTGGCCTTGGCGTAGGCCAGGCTCAGCACGAAGGGGCCGTAGATGGGGTGTAAGGAGAGCTTGGGATCCCGGATCAGGTTTTTGCTGGCGGGAAGCTCCCCCACTTTTTCCAACCAGTAGCGCTGGGTTTCCTCGGAGGTGATGAAGGCGAGAAACCGGAGCGCGGCTTCCCGCTTGGGCCCGGTGGCCAATGGGGTGAGGCCGTGCATCCAGAAGGAGCCGAAGTTGGCCTTCCGTCCCCCTGGTCGCTCTAGGGGTAGCTCCGCCACTCCCCAGTTGAAACGGGCCCCTTGCTGGATGGTGCCGATGGCGAAGGATCCGTCGATGATCATGGCGATCCTGCCTGCGATGAACCCATCGCGATAGCCGTTGTTACCGGGGAAGAAGCCAGGGATCCCGATCTCGTGTTTGCGTACCCAGTCGGTGTAGAAGCTCAGGGCCTTAAGCCCGGCCTCTCCCTGGTAGAGGACTCGTTTTCCATCGTCGGAATAGGGCTTGCCCCCGAACTGGCGCACCAGGACCTCCCGGACCAGGTGGTGATCCTGCCCGTCCGGGGCGATGCCGTAGCCGATCTGGGTGAAGCGCCCTCCCTGTTTAACGGTTAGCTTTTGACCTACGGCGATGAACTCCTCCCAGGTCTTGGGGGGGCCGGCAATCCCCGCTTGACGGAAGAGGTCCTTGTTGTAGAACAGGGCCAGGCTTCGCACCGCGGTGGGAACCCCGTAGAGCTTTCCCCCCACCTTGGCGGCCTGGGCCATGGCCACGAAGTCCTGGTCCAGGCGCCGCATCCAGTCGTCGGGTAGGGGCACCAAGTATCCTGCCTTAACCCAGGTGGGAGCCCAGCCGTAGTAGAGGTTCACCACGTCCGGCCCCTGCCCCGCGGGGATAGCGGCGGCCACCTTTTGCTGGAAAGCGTCGTAGGGGAAGGTCTGGTGAACCACCTTGATGCCGGGATTCTGGGCTTCAAAGCGGCGGATGAGCTCGTTGATGGCCTCGACCTTGCTGCGGAACTCGTACTGCCAGTAGGTGATGGGGTCGTGTAAGGATTTATGTGTAAGGGTCCGTGTTTAATAGGGGGGCACACCTTAGCACGAGGAGGTGCCCCGTGGACCAGGATACCTTGCGAATCTTGCTGAGGGAAGCGGTGCGGGAGA
>NZ_AUIW01000020.1 GCF_000423905.1 Thermus antranikianii DSM 12462
GGTCCACCTCGGGGAAGACCTGGAGGAGGGCCTCCTGGAGCTTCTTTGGGTCCAGACGGTGAAGGAGGAGGGTGAGGATGGTGTGGCCCGGGGGGTTGCGCAGGCCCAGGTGGGGCAAGAGGTGAGGGTTGGCCCGGGCGAAACGTTCCACGCCGCGCAGGGAGTCCACGCGGGCGAGAAAGGCCACCAAGATGAGGGCCAACAAGCCCCACAAGGGATACCGCCGGTTGCGGGCCCTGGGGTCGGGGACTTGGGACAAGGCCTCGCGTAGGGTCATGCCCCCTCTTTACCCCAAGGCCGCATATCGGTCAAGTCTGAGGGCCTTTAGCGGAAACTTACCCCCAGGGTGAAGTGCCAGACCTTGGGGAAGTTGGCGAAGCCGTACACGTAGGTGGCCTCGGCAAAAAGCCCCGTGTAGGGGTCCAGAAGGCCCTCCAGTCCCCCGGTGAAGCTCACCCCGGCGGTGAGGCTTGGCCCCACCACGGCGCTGAGCCCCCCGCCGAAGTAGGGGAGGAGGCCCTTCAGGCTGGGGTCGTACTGGCCCAGGTCGGGTTTGAAGAGGAGGGCTCCCTCCAGGGCCACACCCGGGGCTGCCGGGGCCAGCATGGCGGAAAGCCGGCCCGAGAGGTTCTGCCGCAGGCGGTTTTCCAGCCCCGCCCCGAAGGTGAGCCCAAGGCTTTCCCCATAGCCAAACCGCATCTGAATGGCGCTCTGGGCGCTGGCCATTCCCAAAACGAGAAGGAGAGTAAGGAGAACCCGCCTCATGGCTCCAGTATACCCTGGCTTGTGGGGTGTTTCACGAAGTTCCTCCCGCCAGGGCCCGGGCCAGCCGGGCGAGGACCCGCTCCTTGCCGAGAAGGGCCATGATCTCGAAAAGCCCCGGGGTTTCCAGGCTTCCCGTGAGGGCGGCCCGTAAGGGCTGGGCCACCTGGCCGAGTTTAAGGCCCCGCTCCTGGGCGAAGCCCCGGAGGAGGGCGTCCAGGGCAGCTTCGCTCCAGTCCTCCTGGGCCCGTAGGAGGGGTTCCACCTCGCGAAGCACGGGAAGGCCTTCCCTCAGTTTCTCCAGCGCTTTTTCCCCGAAGGGGTAGTCCTCGCTGAAAAGGTAGGGGGCCTTTTCCGGAAGCTCCTTGAGGGTGTCAAACCGGGGGCGCATGAGCTCCACCGCCCGCCTCAGGTAGGCCTCGCTGGGCCAGGAAAGCCCGGCCGCCTGCAAAAAGGGCTTCGCCCGCTCCGCCACCTCCTCGAGGGGGAGGACCTCGCGGATGTACTTGCCATTGAGCCAGCGGAGCTTCTCCAGGTCGAAGACCGGGCCTCCCAGGGACACCCGCTCCCAGGTGAAGGCCTCGATGAGCTCCTCGAGGGTGAAGATCTCCCGCCCGTCGGGCATGGAAAAGCCCATGAGGGCCAGGTAGTTGCGCAGGGCCTCGGGCAAGAACCCCTCGGCCCGGTACCACTCCAGGGAGGTGTGGCTCTTCCGCTTGCTGATCTTGGTCTTGTCGGGGTTTCTAAGGAGGGGCATGTGGTAGAACTTGGGCACCTCCCAGCCGAAGGCCCGGTAGAGGAGAACGTGGATGGGGGTGGAAACCAGCCATTCCTCGGCCCGTATCACATCCGTTACCCCCATGAGGTGGTCGTCCACCACGTTGGCCAGGTGGTAGGTGGGGTACCCATCGGACTTGAGGAGGACCACGTCGGGGATCTCCTGGTTGTCGTAGACCACCACCCCCCTGAGCTCGTCCCTCACCTCGGTGGTGCCGGGCCTCGGCACCTTTAGGCGGATCACGTGGGGCTCGCCCCTTTTTGCCCTTTCCTCGGCTTCCTCGGGGGGGATGTTGCGGGCGCGGCCGTCGTAGCCCCCCTTTTCCTTGCGGATTCTTTCCAGCTCCTCCGGGGTCTCGAAGGCCCGGTAGGCCCACCCCCGCCTGAGGAGTTCCTCGGCGTGCTTTTGGTAGAGGGGCAGGCGTTCCGACTGCCGGTAGGGGGCGTGGGGCCCGCCGATATCCGGCCCCTCGTCGTAGGCGATGCCGAGCCACTTCAAGGCGGCCAGGATGCGCTCCTCCGCCCCCGGCACGTAGCGGGTGCGGTCGGTGTCCTCGATGCGCACCAGGAAGCGCCCCCCGTTCTTCCTGGCCCAGACGTAGTTGAAAAGGGCGATATACGCCGTCCCCACGTGGGGGTCCCCCGTGGGGCTTGGGGCGATGCGGGTCACCACCATACCTCGCCCATTATCTCACCCGGGACTAAAGGTTGGGGCTTAGGCTTGAGGGTAATGGACGGGGAGCTTCTGGCAGAAGGGTTGCGCAAGCGCTACGGCCCCAGGGAGGTGGTGCGGGGGGTGGACCTGAGCCTCAAGCGCGGGGAGATCGTGGCCCTCTTCGGCCCCAACGGGGCGGGGAAGACCACCACCTTCTACATGATGGTGGGCTTTATCCGTCCCACGGGAGGGCGGATCTTCCTTAAGGGACGGGAAATAAGCCAGCTTCCCATGTACCGCCGGGCCCGACTGGGCCTGGGCTACCTGCCCCAAGAGCCTTCCGCCTTCCGCCGGATGACGGTGCTGGAAAACCTCCTGGCCGTCTTGGAGTTCCAGCCCCTTTCCCGGGCGGAGCGCCTGGAGAAGGCCAAGGCCCTTTTGGAGGAACTGGCCATCTACCACCTCAAGGACCAGATGGCCTACGCCCTTTCCGGTGGGGAAAGGAGGCGGCTTGAGATGGCGCGGGCCCTGTGCACCGACCCCGATTTCATCCTTCTGGACGAGCCTTTTACCGGGGTGGACCCCAAGAACGTGAAGGAGATCCAAAAGGTCATCGCCGAGCTCCGGGAGAGGCGGGGGGGGGGGGGTTTTATCACCGACCATGCGGTGCGGGAGACCCTGGCCATCACCGACCGGGTCTACGTGATGTATGACGGCCAGATCCTCTTCCACGGGGATCCCGATACCTTTGCCCGGGACCAGGGGGTAAGGCGGCACTACCTGGGAGAGGACTACGAGCTTTAAGCCATGACCTTCTGGGCCCTCCTCATCCTGATCCTTTTCCTGGCCGCCTTGGTGGCCTATCTGGGGGATAGGGTGGCCAAGTGGGCGGGGAAGCGGCACTACCGCCTTTTTGGCCTCAGGCCCCGGCAGACCGCCACCCTGGTGGCGGTGCTCACGGGGGTGGGGATCGCCCTCTTCAGCTACCTGGGGTTCCTCCTGGTGTTCCGGGAGGCCAGGGAGGTGATCCTCGAGGCCCAGGCCATCCGGGCGGAGCGGGACCAGCTTAGGAGGGAGCGGCAGGTCCTCCTGGAGGCCAAGGCGGCCATGGAGGCCGAGGCCAGCAGGACCCTGGCGGAGCTCCATGTCCTGCGGGAGGAGCGAAAGGATCTTTCCCGGGCCCTGGAGCAGGCCAACCAGGTGAGGAAACGCCTGGAGGAAGAGGCCAAGGCCCTGGCCTCCCAGGTGCAGGCCCTGGGAAGGGAGCGGGCTACCCTCGAGGCGGAGCGACAGGCTCTTTCCCAGCTTCTTGAGGAAAGGAACCGGGCGCTAGCCGAGAGGACGAGGGAGCTCAAGGCCCTGGAGAGTCGCCTCCGTGCCCTGCAGCAGGCGGCGGAGCGGGCGGAAGGGGAAAAGGCCAGGCTTCTGGCGGAGAGGAAGCGCCTTCAGGAGGAGGTGCTGGGGGCTCTTGCCCGCCTGGAGGAGGCCCGAAGGCAGCGCCAGGCCCTGGTAGAGGAGGTGGAGGCCCTTAAGGCCAGCTTGAGCAAGGCCCGGGAGGAGCTCCGCCAGACGGAGGAAAGGGTAAGAAGCCTCTTGGTGCAGGCGGAGGTGCTCCAAGGGGAGAGGGGCCAGCTTTCCCAGAGCCTGATTCGGCTCAGCCAGGGTCTCTACCTAGGGGAGGTGCGCCTGGGGGCGGAGGAGGGAAGGGAGGCCTTGGAGCGGGTGGCCGAGCGCCGGGCCCTTCTCCAGGGCTTCCGGGGGGTGGAGCTTTTGGACGCTCCCCAAGGCCCGGGGCTTGCGGTGCTGGAGGGAGCGGGGTACCGGGAGGGGAGGCTTTTGGTGCGGGTGCGCTTTTATCCTGAGCGCAGGGCCTTCGCCGCCGGGGAGGTTCTGGCCGCCCGCACCTTCCGCCTTTCCACCCAGGCCCGCAACCAGGAGGCCCTCGAGGGCCTGGGGGAGGCCGTGCGGCAACGGCTTTTGCAGGCGGGGTATGCCCCGGAATACGCCACCTTTCCCTCTCCCGAGGAGCTGGCCCGCGGCCTTGCCCTTCTGCAGGGAAAAAGGGGAGTGGTGCGGGTGGGGGTGGTGGCCGCCAAGGAGCTATGGACCACGGAGAGACCCCTTCTCTCCTTCCAGCTCCTGGGAGGGCCGCCGGGCCCGGAGGTACCGGTCCCTACCCGTCAAATCCCTTAGCACCTCTACTCCCTCCCAGCCCGCGGCCTTTAGTTCCTGGGCCAGAAGCCCCGCGTTTTCCGGGGCCAGCTCCAGGAGGAGGAACCCGCCGGGTTTGAGGGCCCTCCTGGCCTCCTGGGCCAGGGGCCGGGCCACATCCAACCCTTCCCTTCCCGCATAAAGGGCCTGGGGGCTTTCAAAGGCCAGCTCCCTGGGAGCCTGGAACCGGTAGGCCTCGGGGAGGTAGGGAGGGTTGGAGACGACCAGGTCCAGATCCTTCACCCCGCCGGTGAGGGGAGCCTGGAGAAAGGTTACCTCTAGTCCCAGCCTGTTAGCGTTCTCCCGGGCCAAGGCCAGGGCCTTGGGGTCGGTATCCGTGGCCCACACCTGGGCCTCCGGGAGGTGTTTTTTTAGGGCTAGGGCGATGGCTCCCGTGCCCGTGCCCACGTCCAGGATACGGGGGGCCTTGGGCAGGGGAAGCCCTAGGGCGAGCTCCACCAGGCCCTCCGTTTCAGGCCTGGGGATGAGGATGCCCTCTTGCACCTTTAGGGGGAGGCCGAAGAACTCCACCTCCCCCAGCAGGTACTGCAAGGGATAGCCCCCAAGGCGCTTTTCCAGGAGGGCTAGGGCCCTGGCTTCGGTTCCCGGGGGCGGGGTCCGGGATAGGCCGAGGAGGAGGTCCTTGCGGGAAAGGCCTGAGGCCAAGGCCAGGAGGTCCCAGGCCTCCTTTTCTGGAAGGCCATTAGCCTTAAGCCTCCTCTCCAGTTCCCGAAGGAGCCTGATCACGGGGATAGACCACCACGTGCCTTTCCTCCCCTTCCCCCTGGCTTTCCGTGGTCACCAGGGGGTGGTTTTTGAGGAGCATGTGGACGATGCGCCTCTCGGAGGGACGCATGGGGGGGAGGTGGAGGGGTTCTTTGGTCATGGCCACGGTGAGGGCGGCTTCCTCGGCGATCTTGCGGATCTTTTCCTCCTGGCGTTTGCGGTAGCCGGCAGCGTCCAAGACCACCCGGTAGGCTCCGCCGAAATGCTTGGCCAGCACCACCCCAGCCAGGTACTCCACTGCCCTTAGGGTGCGCCCTTCCTTGCCGATAAAGCGCCCCAGGTCCCCGCCCTTGACCTCCGCCTTGAGGAGGTTCCCCTCCTGGCGGATCTCCACGTAGTGGGCGGGGTCCAGGCGCAGCAAAAGGCCCACCAGGAAGCTCTCCAGCACCTCTTTGGGCCCTTTTTGCGTGGGGCCGGCTTTCCCCGCTTCTTTTAACTCCACTCCCACCGGGGCCTCTTCCAGCACACCCAGGTCGGAGAGGAGGTCGTCGATGCTCTTTTTCTTCTCGTCCATGCCCTCAGTTTACGCCGCTAGGGGCTTGAGGCTTTTGTTGATCAGCCACTGCTGCACCAGGCCGATGAGGTTGGAGAGCACCCAGTAGAGGGTCACCCCTGAGGGAAACTGCAGGACCAGGAAGATGAAGATCAGGTTCATGAAGAGGCTTTGCCGGATGAGGTCCTTGTTCCCGTGGGCGGAAAGCCAGGTGGAGAGGAAGGTGGAGGCCACGTAGAGGGCGGGGAGGATGTAGAAGGGGTCGGGGAGGGCCAGATCGGGAATCCAGAGGAGGCCCTGGCCGAACTCGTAGTTGGCGATCACCTTCCAGAGGATGAAGAGAATGGGCATCTGGATGAAAAGGGGCAGACAGCCGGCGGCGGGGTTTACCTTGTGCTCCTGGTAGAGCTTCATGGTGGCCTCCGCCCGCTTGTTGGGGTCGTCCTTGTACTTCTCGTTGATCTTCTGGATAAGGGGCTGGAGGCGTTGCATCTCCGCCATGCTCTTGAACTGCTGGTGCATGAGGGGCCAAAGGAGGAGGCGCACCACCAGGGTCAGGAAGAGGATGGCCAGGCCCCAGCTACCCGTGTAGCGGAAGGCCACCTCCATGAGCCAGAGAAGCCCCAAGGAAAGCTGCCCCCAGATGTTGGGGGAAAAGAGGCCGGGGAGGGAGAGAAGGCCCTCCACGTGGAAGCGCACCAGCTCGTTCTGGCCCCCGTAGACCTTCAGGGTTTCCCCGGGAGCCAGGGTAAGGGTGGCCTCCTTGCCCACCAGCTTCCCCGACAGGGGCCCTTGGGCGAGGGCCACCAGGGCATAGCCCGCCTTGGGCTTGGTCTGCCAGGCCAGGTAAACCAGCTGGCCCTCCCCGCTCGGGGTGGGTTCTGCTTGCCCTTGTAGGAGCACCTTGGGGCTTCCTTGGGCGGAAAGCCTCAGGGTGAGGGGGAAGTCGGCGCTGATCTGGACGGTGTACCGCCCCTTTTCGATGCGGTAGGTGAGGGTGCCCCCTTGGCCCTGGAAGCGGGCCAGGAGGCGGCCATCCTCCACCTGGTACTCCGCTTTCTCCGGGGTGAAGCCCACCGGGGCCACCACGGGGCCGTTGCCGCTCAGGTTGGGGGCGCGGGTGTAGTCGTTGAAGGCTGTGCCCTTGTAGGCCTTCACGTACCAACCCACCACCTGGCCCTTCTGGTCAAAGGCCAGGTCCATGAGGTTGGTGACGGCGATCTTTTCCGGCACCCCGTCCCCGTTTACGTCCTGGTCCTTGAAGCCCGCCTCGAGGGCTAGGGCGCTCAGGCCCAGCAGGAAAAGGAGGGGTAAAAGCCTTTTCATCGTGCCTCCTTGTGGGTCTTAACGGTTCTCCTGGGTGGGAAGACCAGGGGCACCGGGTCCAGTCCCCCGGGGTGCAGGGGATGGCATTTCAGGATGCGCCTGGCCGCCAGGTAGCTACCCCATAAGGCCCCGTGGCGCTCCAGGGCCTCGAGGGCGTAAGCGGAACAGGTGGGGTGGAAGCGGCAGGTCTTGGGTTTTAGGGGGGAGATGAACCTGCGGTACGCCTTGACCAGAAGGATCAGTAAGCCGCGCACGCCGCCTATTGTATCAGCCCGCTCTTCTTGAGGGCGCGGATGAGGTCTTGGAAGAGCTCGGCGTAGGCGGCCTCCCGGGCCTCGGGGCTGGCGATGACCAGGAGGTGGGCCTTGGGGAGGTAGAGGCGGCGGAGGATCTCCCTTAGGCGGCGCTTGATGCGGTTGCGCACCACCGCCTTGCCCACCTTCTTGGACACCACGATCCCCACCCTGAGCTCGGAGGCAGGGAGCCACCTGACGCTCAAAAAACGGCCCCGCCCCATGCGTCCTTGGCGGAGCCTTTGGAATGCTCGGTCGCCCTTTAGGGAAAGAAGTTTACCCCCCGCCGCAGGGGGGGGTTGGCTCAGTCGTTCACCCTGGGGGTGAGGCGCCAGCGGCCCTTCTGCCTTCTCCGCTTCAACACCTTCCTGCCGCCTGGGGTCCTCATGCGGGCCCGGAAGCCGTGGGTTTTGGCCCGCTTCCTCCGGTTGGGTTGCCAGGTCCTTTTCATCCATTTCCCTCCCTGGGGCCTTGGCCCCCAATACCTTAAAGAGTGTAGCATAAGAAGGGCTATACAGGGTCTAACGGTTTTTTACACCCTGGCAGGAGAGCGTTGACATCCGTCTTGCCTTCCCCTTATACTTCCCCCAGACAACTGTTAGGGAGGAGGTCTGTGGCCCAGCTTCTGGTGGAGAACATCACCCTAACCTTTGGCGGCGTGGCTGCCCTTTCGTCGGTTTCCCTGGCGGTGGAGGAGGGGGAGCTGGTTTCCGTCATCGGCCCCAACGGGGCGGGGAAGACCAGCCTTTTGAACTGCATATCGGGCTTCTACCACCCCCAGCGAGGTCGCATCCTCTTTGAGGGGCACGAGATCACCCGCGCAAGCCCCCATGAGGTGACCCGTTTGGGCATCGCCCGCGCCTTCCAGAACATAGAGCTCTTCTCTGGCCTCACGGTGCTGGAAAACCTCATGCTGGCCCGGCACACCCACCTCCGCTACGGCCTCCTCCAAGCGGGGCTCTTTTACGGCCGGGCCCTGGCGGAGGAGGTGCGGAACCGGAGGTGGGTGGAGGAGGTCATAGATTTCATGGAGCTGGAGCCCTACCGCAAGGCCCTGGTGGGGAACCTCCCTTATGGGGTGCGGAAGCGGGTGGAGGTGGCCCGGGCCTTGGCCCTGGCCCCCAAGCTCCTCCTCCTGGACGAACCCATGGCGGGGATGACCCTGGAGGAAAAGGAGGACATGGTGCGCTTCATCCTGGAGATCCGGGCCCAAGGCACCACGGTGATCCTCATTGAGCACGACCTGGGGGTGGTCATGGACATCTCCGACCGGGTCTACGTGTTGGACTTCGGCCAGGTCATCGCCGAAGGCTCCCCGGCGGAGGTGGCCCAAAACCCCAGGGTACAGGAGGCCTACCTGGGGGTGGAGGCGTGAAGGCGATCCGGCCCTCCTACGAGATGAAGCGCTACACCCTGCCCCAGCTCCTGAGGCTTCGCGCCCTGGAGGAAGGGGACCGGGTGGCCCTTCGGGAGAAGGACTACGGCATCTGGAACGAGGTCACCTACGCCCAGTACTACGAGAAGGTCCTCCTCTTCGCCCACGGGCTCTTGGCCCTCGGGTTTTCCCCGGGGGAGCGCCTCGCCATCATCGCCGACAACATCCCCGAGTGGCTTTACGCCGAACTGGGGACCCAGGCGGTGCGGGGGATCAGCGTGGGGGTGTACCAAAGCTCCCTGCCTTCCGAGATCGCCTACATGCTTGCGTACACGGGAGCGAGCGTGGTCCTCGCCGAGGACCAGGAGCAGGTGGACAAGCTCTACGAGATCCGGAACGAGATCCCCCACGTGCGCCACGTCATCTACGAGGACCCCAAGGGGATGCGGGGCTACCAGGACCCTTGGCTCATCTCCTTTGAGGAACTTTTGGAGCGGGGGCGGGAGCACCGGAGGCAACACCCCGAGGCGGTGGAGAAGCTCCTCCTTTCCGCAAGCCCCGAGGAGGTCTGCCACCTCTCCTCCACCTCCGGCACCACGGGCCGTCCCAAGGCGGCCATGCTCCGCCACCGCAACCTGATTCACATGGGGGTGGCCCTGCAGGAGGTGGACCCCCTCCAGCCCACGGACGACTACCTTTCCTTCCTGCCCCTCGCCTGGATTGGGGAGCAGATGATGTCCGTGGCCATGGCCCTTACCGGGGGGTTCGCCGTCAATTTCCCCGAGGCGGTGGAGACCGCTTTGCAGGACCTGAAAGAGATCGGTCCCCATGTGATGTTCAGCCCCCCAAGGGTTTGGGAGGGGATCCAGAGCAGCATCTGGGTGCGCATCTCCGAAAGCCCTGGCTTCAACCGCTTCGTTTACGAAAGGCTTCTCCGCCTGGGCTACCGGGCGGCGGAGTACCGCATGCGGGGGCGGCCCATGCCCCTCTCCCTGCGCCTGGCCTACGCCTTCGCCGACTGGGTGTTGTTCCGGCCTCTGCGGGACCAGCTGGGCTTCCTGCGCCTCCGCCGTGCCTACACGGGAGGGGCGGCCCTGGGGCCCGATGTGTTCCGGTTCTTCCACGCCATCGGGGTGAACCTCAAGCAGATCTACGGCCAGACGGAGATCATCGGCATCGCCTTCGTCCACCGGGATGGGGACGTGCGCCACGATACCGTGGGCCTCCCCATTCCCGGCACGGAGGTGAGGATCAGCGAGGAGGGGGAGATCCTGTTAAGGTCCGATGCCGTGTGCGCCGGCTACTGGGAAAGGCCCGAGGCCACGGCGGAAACCTTCCGGGACGGTTGGCTCCACACCGGGGATGCCGGCTACCTCACGGAGGATGGCCACCTGGTGGTGATTGACCGGCTTTCCGACGTGATGCGCACCGAGCGGGGCACGGTCTTCAGCCCCCAGTTTGTGGAGAACAAGCTGAAGTTCTCCCCCTACATCAAGGAGGCGGTGGTGTTCGGCGACCGCAAGCCTTTCCTGGCCGCCTTTATCAACGTGGACCCGCAGACGGTGGGCAAGTGGGCGGAGGACCGGGGGCTCGCCTACACCACCTACCTGGACCTGTCCCTGAAGCCGGAGGTGGCGGAGCTTATCCGCAAGGAGGTGGAGCGGGTGAACGGCGAGTTGCCCGAAGAGCTGAAGATCCGCCGTTTTGTTCTCCTTTACAAGCTTTTGGACGCCGACGACGAGGAGCTCACCCGCACGGGCAAGGTGCGCCGGGGGCTCATCGCCAAGAAGTACGCCCCCTTGGTGGAGGCCTTGTACTCCGGGGCCAAGGCGGTGGAGGTGGAGGCGGAGTACCGGTACCAGGACGGCACCGTCCAGCGGGTGCAGGCCCGGGTGCCCGTGCTGGACCTCGAGGAGGTGGTGGCGGCATGAGCTTCGTGGTGGAACTCTTCCTCTCGGGGGTGGTCCTGGGCCTCATCTACGCCCTGGTGGCCCTGGGGTTTGTCCTCATCTACAAGGCGAGCCGGGTGGTGAACTTCGCCCAAGGGGAGCTCATCGCCATCGGCGCCTTTTCCGCCCACTTCTTCCTGGTGGGCCTCAAGCTCCCCGTGGTCCTGGCCTTTGCCTTGGCGCTAGGGTTCACGGCCCTGGTGGGTTACCTTCTGGAAAGGCTTTTCCTCAAGCGCCTGGTGGGGCAGCCCATCATCTCCGTCATCATGGCCACCATCGGCCTGGCCTTTTTCCTGGACGGACTTCTGCACCTCACGCCCTACGGGGCGGGGAGCTACGGCTACCCTCCCTTCCTGCCCGAGGGCGGGGTGCGGGTTCTGGGGGCCCAGGTTTCCTACGCCCAGCTCCTCGCCCTTTTCCTCACCCTGGGGTTTCTTTTCCTCTTCACCTGGTTCTTCCAGCGCTCCACCCTGGGGGTGGCCATGCGGAGCGTGGCCGATGACCAGATGGCGGCCATGAGCCTCGGGGTGTCCGTGGGCAAGGTCTTCGCCCTGGCCTGGGCGGCGGCGGGCCTGGCGGCGGCGGCGGGCGGGGTGATGGTGGGCACCATCTCCGGCCTTAACCTGGACAGCCTGGTCCACATCGGCCTGCGGGTCTTCCCGGTGGTGATCCTGGGGGGGCTTGATTCCATTCCCGGGGCGGTGGTGGCGGGCATCCTCATCGGCGTTTTGGAAAACCTGGCGGCGGGCTTCCTGGACCCCTATGTGCCCGGTGGGGGCACCCGGGACGTCTTCCCCTTCCTGGTCTTGCTCCTCGTCCTTTGGTTCAAACCCCACGGGCTTTTTGGTACGGAGGAGATTGAGCGCGTATGAGAAACCCTTGGGCGCAGACCGGAAACTACCGCACCTCGTATTCCCAGGATGCGAGCCTCTTTGCCACCCACCGGGAGCTCCTTTCCCTCCTCCTTTTCCTGGGTTTTCTCCTCCTTTTGCCCCAGCTCCTCTCCCGGACCCAGGTCTTCATCCTGGACCTGATCCTGGTCTATAGCATCGCCGTCTTGGGCCTCAACATCACCACGGGGTATGCGGGCCTCATCAACATCGGCCAGGCGGCCTTCATGGGGGTGGGGGCCTACACCGCTGCCCTCCTCGCCCCCCAGGGGCTTCCCTTCTGGCTCCTCATCCCGTTAGGGGGGCTGGTGGCCGCCTTCTTCGGCCTTCTGGTGGGGATTCCAAGCCTTAGGGTGAAGCACCTCTACCTGGCCCTGGCCACCCTGGCCTTCCAGGTGATCTTTGAGTGGACCGTGGGCCACCTGCCCCTCCTGAAGCAAGGGGGGGCCATGGACATGCCCCGGGCGAGCTTTTTGGGTTATGAGGCGGGGTTCCGCAACCACTTCCACTTCTGGTACTACGCTTCCTTGGCAACCCTCGTCCTCCTCGCCCTCTTTTTCCGCAACCTCCTGCGCACCAAGTACGGCCGCGCCCTCATCGCCGTGCGGGACAACGACCGGGCGGCGGACGCCATGGGCATGGACCCCGGGCGCACCAAGCTTTTCGCCTTCGCCCTGGGGGCCTTTTACGCCGGGGTGGCGGGGGTGCTGTACGCCTACCTTTCCCGGGCGGTGGTCATAGAGGACTACGTCTTCGCCCACTCGGTGAAGTACCTGGCCATGGCCATCGTGGGGGGGTTGGGCACCTTGGTGGGAAGCTTCCTTGGACCCCTTTTCCTCGTCCTTTTGGACGTGAACATGGAGGCCCTTTCCAACCTCATCAAGGCCTTGGGCTTCAGCGTGGCGGGGGTGGATGTGGCCAGCGCCCTCAGGCCCTTGGCCTTTGGGCTCATCATCGTCCTCTTCCTCATGTTTGAGCCCAGGGGGCTTTACAACTGGTGGCGCATCGTGCGGAGCTACCTCCGCACGTGGCCGTTCAAGTACTAGGAGGGAAGTATGCGCAAGGGTTTGGTGGCGGTTTTGGCGGCGTTGGGCCTGGCCTTAGGCCAACAACAGGTGACCCTCTTCTGGTCGGGGGCCATCACCGGCCCCACCTCGGAGACGGGGGCCCCTTACGGCGCGGGGATAGAGGACTACTGCCGGCACATGGCCCGGGCCATCCCGGGGGTGGTGCTGAACTGCGTGGTGCGGGATGACCGCTACGATAACGCCACCACGCAACGCCTCTTTGAGGAGGCGGTGGACCGCTTTAAAATCCCCATCTATCTGGGCTACAGCACGGGGGCCATGCTCCAGATGAAGGCCCTCATCCAGGAGCTCAAGATCCCCACCCTGCCCGCCTCCAACCACGTGGGCCTGATTGACCCGCCCAACGGGGACTACTACTTCATCCCGGTTTCCACCTACTCCGAGCAGGTGGTGGCCCTTTTGGAGTACATCGCCAAGCAGAAGCGGGGGGCTAAGGTGGCCCTGGTGGTCCACCCCTCTCCCTTTGGCCGAGCCCCCGTGGAGGACGCCCGGAAGGCGGCGCAGCAGCTCGGCCTCCAGATCGTGGACGTGCAGGAGGTGGGGGCGGGCAACCTGGACAACACCGCCCTTCTCCGGCGCTTTGAGGGGGCGGGGGTGGAGTTCGTGGTCCACCAAAACGTGGCGGGGCCGGTGGCCAACATCCTCAAGGACACCCGGAGGCTGGGCCTCTCGGGCAAGATGCGGCACCTGGGGGCGGTGTACACCGGTGGGGTGGACCTGATCGCCCTGGCGGGGGAGGCGGCGGAAGGCTTCCTCTGGGCAAGCCCCTACTTTACCGCCCAGGACGATACCCCGGGCATCCGCCTCCAGAAAGACCTGGTGGCCCGCTTCGGCCGTCCGGCGAGCTACGTGGAGAACCACAACTACACCGCGGGCATGCTGGCGGCGGCCATCGCCATTGAGGCCATGAAGCGGGCCCAGGAGCGCTTCAAGCGCATCACCAACGAGACGGTCTACCAGGCCATCGTGGGCATGAACGGGCCCAACGCCTTCAAGCCGGGACTCGCCGTGTCCACCAAGCAGGGCATTGAGGTGGACTTCACCAGGAGCGAGCGCACCGGGGCGGAGGGGTTGCGCATCCTCGAGGTCAAGGGTGGGCGCTTCGTGCCCATCACCGACCCCTTCACCTCGGCCCTCTTCCGCAAGGTGCACTACGGCAAATAGCCCTTTTGGGCCCGGGGAAGCCCCCGGGCCCCTTTTCCCTGCCATGAGCCTGAACCCCACGCGTCCAGAGGACCTCGGTCCCATCCTCCTTTTGGTCAACAACATTGAGGTGGTCTACCACGACATCATCCAGGTGCTCCGGGGGGTTTCCCTGAAGGTGCCGGAGGGCAGGATCACCGCCCTCCTGGGCCCCAACGGGGCGGGGAAGACCACCACGCTCCGGGCCATCTCCGGCCTCCTGATCCCCGAGGACGGGGAGGTGGTGAGGGGGGAGATCCTCTACCAGGGAAAGCCCATCCATAATCGCCCTCCCGAGGAGATCGTGAGGATGGGCATCGTCCAGGTGCTGGAAGGCCGGCGGGTTTTCAAGCACCTCACGGTGGAGGAGAACCTGCGGGTGGGCACCTTGACCCGTAAGGACAGCCATCTTAAGGAGGATCTGGAGCGCATCTACCACTACTTCCCCCGTTTGGCCGAGCTCAGGAACCGCCTGGCTGGGTACTGCTCGGGGGGAGAGCAACAGATGATCGCCATCGGCCGCGCCCTCCTGGCCAAACCCCGCCTCCTCCTCCTGGATGAGCCCTCCTTAGGCCTGGCTCCCCTTTTGGTGCGGGAGATCTTTGACATCGTGGCCCGGGTGAACGCCGAGGAGGGGGTCACGGTCCTCTTGGTGGAGCAGAACGCCCGTATGGCCCTATCCATTGCCCACTATGGCTACATCATGGAGATGGGGCGGATCGTGCTCGAGGGGGACCGGGACTACCTCCTGGAAAACCCCGACGTGCAGGAGTTCTACCTGGGGGTGGCCAAAGGGGGCGGGCGCAAGAGCTTCAAGGAGGTAAAGGCCTACAAGAGGCGGAAGCGGTTCATGTAGCCTGCCGCAAGACCCCGGCGTGGCCATGGCCGCGCTGGGGTTCGTATCATGGAGAGCGTGGTGCGCTTTCGCATGGAAGGGGTGCGCCTGGACCAAGCGGTGGCCGAGGCTTGCGGGATAAGCCGCAGCCGGGCCCAGGAGTGGATCGCCCAAGGCCGGGTTCGGGTGGGAGAAAGGGTGGTGGAAAAGCCCTCCTACCGCCTCAAGGGGGAAGAGGTGCTGGTGGTTCCCCCGGAGGAAAGGCCCTTCGTGGCCCCTCAGGACCTGGCCATCCCGGTGCTCTACGAGGACGAGGACCTCCTGGTCCTCAACAAGCCTGCGGGGCTTCTTACCCATCCGGCTCCTGGGGTATACACGGGCACCGTGGTCAACGCCCTGTTGGGGCGGTACTTTCCTCCCCAGGAGGCCGAGCGGCCCGAGGAGGTGCGTCCCGGCATCGTGCACCGCCTGGACAAGGACACCAGTGGGGTCCTGGTGGTGGCCAAGCATGGAGGGGCCCTCGAGGCCCTGGCCCGGGCCTTCCGCGACAGGCTGGTGATGAAGCGCTACCTGGCCATCACCGAGGGGCACCCCAGGGAGGGCGCCCTCATTGCCCCCATAGGCCGGCATCCCGTGGAGCGGCACAAGATGCACGTGGGGGGGATTGCGCCCCGGTATGCGGAGACCGAGTTCCGCATTCTCGCCACCGCCGGGCCCTACGCCCTGGTGGAGGCCCGGCCCCACACCGGCCGTACCCACCAGATCCGGGTCCACCTCAAGCACTTGAAGGCCCCCATCCTGGGGGATGGGGTTTATGGGCGGGAAAGCCCCCTGATTCCCCGCCAAGCCCTCCATGCCTATGAGCTTCGCCTTCCCCATCCCCGCACCGGGCGCATCCTGGCGTTTTTGGCCCCGGTGCCTGGGGATATGGCCCAGGCCTGGGAGGCTTTGGGGGGAAGGTGGCCTGAAGGCCTCGAGCGGGAGGGGGCCAAGGAGGTGGCGGGGACCTAAGCTAAAGGGGCATGGTCCATGCCGGGTCCTTGCCCCTCAGGCGGTGGCCAGCAGTCCCTTCACCGCCTTCCCAAGCCGCCGGATCCCTTCTTGGATCCTTTCTGGGTCCATGGTGGCGTAGGAGAGCCTCAGGGTGTTCTCCCCGCCCCCGTTGGCAAAGAAGGGGCCTCCGGGCACAAAGGCCACGTTCTCCTCGAGGGCCTGCCGGAAAAGGGCCTCGGCGGAAAGCCCCTCGGGGAGGGTCATCCAGACGAACATCCCTCCCTTGGGCCGGGTATAGGCCACCTCCTTGGGCATCTCCCGGTCCAGGGCTTCCAGCATGGCCTGGGCCTTGGCCTTGTAGGTGGTGCGGATTCTTTCCAGGCGTTCCGGAAAGCCTTCCTTCACCAGCTCGTGCACCAGGATCTGGTTGAGGACCGGGGTGTGCAGGTCCACCCCTTGCTTGGCTTGGGTGAGCTTGAGGATGACCTCGGGCCGGGCCACCACGAAGGCCACCCTCAGGCCTGGGGCCAGCACCTTGGAGAAACTGCTCAGGTAGATAACCCCGGGATAGCCCGCCTCTCTGGCCAGTTCAAAAAGGCTTGGCAGGCGGCTTTCCCCAAAGTAGAGCTCCCGGTAGGCGTCATCCTCCACCACCACCAACCCCCGTTCCATCGCCATTTCCAGAAGGCGCCTGCGGGCTTCCAGGGGCATGAGCCCCCCGGAGGGGTTCTGGAAGGAGGGGATGAGGTAGAGGAAGCGGGGGCGCTCCTGGTCTAGGGCTTCCTCCAGGGCCTTGAGGTCCGGCCCCTCTTCCCCGGCCGGCACCGTGAGGAAACGGGGGCCGTAGGCCCGGAAGGCCTGGATGGCCCCCATGTAGCTGGGGGCTTCCAAGAGAACCGGGCTTGCCTCGTCCAAAAAGACCTTCCCCAGAAGGTCCAGGGCCTGCTGGCTTCCCGTGGTGATGAGGACCTCTTCCGGGCTCACCCCGAGCCACCCCGCCACCCAGGCCCTTAAGGGGAAGTAGCCTTCCGTAGGCCCGTACTGTAGGGCCACCTCGCCCTTTTCCCTTAGGATCTCGGCCGCCTTGGCCGCTGCCTCTTCCTTGGGGAAGAGCTCGGGGGCGGGAAGGCCCCCGGCGAAGCTGAGGACGCCGGGACGCTGGGTGAGCTTTAAAAGCTCGCGGATGGTGGAGGCCTGGATGCGCCTAGCCCGCTCGCCAAAAAGGGTATTCCAGTCCAGGGTTTTCACCTACCCATTTTATCCCTCGCCCCCTGGGGTTTCAGGGGAAGAGCTTCCGGTAGGCCTCGAGGGCGTACCGGTCCGTCATCCCGGCGATGTAGTCGCACACCGCCCGCTCCAGCCCCTCCTCGGGGATCCGGGCCTGAACCTCCTTGGGCAGGAGCTCAGGGTACCGGGTGTAGGTGCGAAAGAGATTTTCCAGAACGATTTCCGCCTTGCGCCTCTCCCTCAGGACCTCGGGGTGGCGGTAAAAGCGCTCCATGAGAAAGGCCTTGAGTTCCCGGTGGGCCCGCTCGGCCTCAGGGGTGAGAGCAGCCAGGCGTTCAGGATGCCGGCGCACCTCCTCCGGGCTCCTCACCCCGGCCCCTTCCACCCTTTGGTGGGTGGCCTCTATGGCAGCGGTGATGAAAAAGCCCAGAAGCTGGCGCACCAGGATCCGGCGGGAAAGCTCGGTTAGCTCCGTGAGGTCCAGGCCTTCTTCCCGGGCCAGCTCCGCCAGAAAGGGCACCTCGGTGAGCTCTTGGGGGCGAAGGAGGCCGCTACGGAGTCCGTCGTCTAGGTCGTGGGCCGCATAGGCGATGGCGTCGGAAAGGTCCACCACCTGGGCCTCGAGGGTGCCCTTGCCCTCGTACTCCGGCTTGAAGCCCGGGGCATAGGCGGCCTCGTGGGTGGCGATTCCCTCCAGGACCTCGTGGGTGAGGTTCAAACCCTTGAAACCGGGGTAGCGCACCTCCAGCTGGGTGAGGATCCTCAGGGCCTGGGCGTTGTGCTCAAACCCCCCGTGGTCCCGCATGAGCTCGTTCAGAACCTTCTCCCCCGTGTGGCCAAAGGGGGGGTGGCCTAAGTCGTGGGAAAGGGCGATGGCCTCCGTGAGGTCCTCGTTGAGGCCCAGGGCGCGGGCGATGGAGCGGGCCACCTGGACCACCTCGAGGGTGTGGGTGAGGCGGGTGCGGTAGTAGTCCCCGGCCCAGTTGGGAAAGACCTGGGTCTTGTACTCCAGGCGCCGGAAGGCGGTGGTGTGGAGGATGCGGTCCCGGTCCTTCTGGAAGGGCGTGCGGTAGGGGGACTCAGGCTCCGGGTGTTTCCGCCCCCGGGTGTCCCGGGCCTTCTGGGCGTAGGGCGCCAGCCTTTCCGCCTCCAGATCCAGAAGCCTTTCCCTGGAGTAGAGCATCCCCTAGATCCGTTTGAAGAGGAGCACGGCATTCTGACCGCCGAAGGCGAAGGAGTTGGAGAGGGCGTAGGTCACCCTGGCCTCCCGGGGCTCGGGCACGAAGTCCAGGTCCAGCTCGGGGTCGGGGTCCTCCAGGTTGATGGTGGGGGGGATGACCCCGTGGTAGAGGGCTTGCACCGTGGCGATGGCCTCGATGCCCCCGGCAGCCCCCAGGAGGTGGCCGGTCATGCTCTTGGTGCTGGAAACCATGAGCCTCTTGGCGTGCTCCTTGAAGACCTCCTTGATGGCCAGAACCTCCGCCCGGTCCCCCACGGGGGTGGAGGTGCCGTGGGCGTTGATGTAGCCCACCTCCTCGGGGTTAACTTTGGCGTCCAAAAGGGCGCGGCGCATGGCTAAGGCGGCACCTTTCCCCTCGGGGTGGGGCTCGGTGATGTGGTGGGCATCGGCGCTCCGGCCGAAGCCCACCAGCTCGGCGTAGATCCTGGCTCCCCGCCTTTTGGCGTGCTCGTACTCCTCCAGCACCAAGACCCCGGCTCCTTCCCCCATCACGAAACCATCCCGGCTTAGGGTGAAGGGGCGGCTGGCCTTGGTGGGCTCCTCGTTCCGGGTGGAAAGGGCCCGCATCACGGCGAAGGCGCCGATGGCCATGGGGGTGATGGCGGCTTCTGTGCCTCCGGCGAGGACGACGTCGGCTTCCCCCAGCTGGATCATGCGGAGGGCGCTCCCGATGGCGTCAGCTCCGGTGGCGCAGGCGGTGACCGTGGTGGAGCTGGGTCCCATGAAGCCGTAGCGCATGGCGATGTGGGCCGAGGCCATGTTGGCGATCATCATGGGGATGAAGAAGGGGCTTATCCGGTTCGGGCCCCGCTCCAGGAAGACCTTGCTCTGGGCCTCCCAGGTTTCCATGCCCCCGATGCCGCTTCCCACCAGGGTGCCCACCCGCTCGGGATCCAGGGCGCTGGGATCCAGCCCCGCATCCTTAAGGGCCAGCTCGGCGGCGATCAGGGCGTACTGGACAAAGCGGTCCAGGCGCCTCAGTTCTTTTTTGTCAATGAACTCCTCGGGGTTGACGTCCACCTCGGCGGCGATGCGCACCGGCAGGGCCGAGGCGTCAAAGCGGGTGATGGGACGTACCCCGCTTTTCCCGGCGAGCTGGGCCTTGTGGTAAGCTTCTGCCCCCACACCGATGGGGGTGAGGGGTCCGAGGCCGGTAACCACCACGCGTCGCATGGGGGTAGTATACCGGGAAAAGCCCTGGGAAAAAGAAAAGGGGCGCGGGAAGCGCCCCTTAAAGGCCCTAAGCCCTAGCCCAGCTTGGCCTGGATGTAGGCCACCGCATCCTTCACGGTGCGGATCTTTTCGGCCTCCTCGTCGGAGATCTCCAGGCCGAACTCGTCCTCGAGGCCCATGATGAGCTCCACGGTATCCAGGCTGTCCGCCCCCAGGTCCTCGATGAAGCGGGCCTCGAGGGTGATCTTCTCGGGTTCCACCGAGAGCTTGTCCGCAATAACCGCCTTCACCTTTTCAAAGATTTCCTGCTCCGTCATGAAAACCTCCCTTGGGGATTTTACCACGGGGTATAGCCTAGGGCCTGGCCCCTTCAATGGGGGGTGAGCCCCCCGTCCACGCACAGGGTCTGGCCGGTGATGTAGCCTGCGGCCTCGGAGACCAAAAAGGCCACCGCCTCGGCCACGTCCTCCGGCCGGCCGAAGCGGCCTGCGGGGATGTTTTTCAGGTAGGCCTCCCGCACTTCCGGCGGGAGCTTTTCCGTCATCTCCGTTTCGATAAACCCAGGGGCCACGGCGTTCACCGTGATCCCTCGGGCGGCATACTCCTTGGCCACCGCCCGGGTGAAGCCGATAAGCCCCGCCTTGGAGGCCACGTAGTTGGCCTGGCCGGGGTTGCCCAGAATGCCCACCACGCTGGTGATGTTCACGATGCGCCCGAAGCGGGCCTTCATCATGAGCTTGATGGCCTCGCGGGTGGTGCGGAAGACCGCGGAGAGGTTGGCCTCGAGGACCGCCTCCCAGTCCTCGTCCTTCATGCGGACGAGAAGGGTGTCCCGGGTGATGCCGGCGTTGTTCACCAGGGTGTCCAGACCCCCCAGGATCTCCGCTGCCTCGTGGACCAGGCTCGTGGCGGCTTCCGCCTCCAGGAGGTTGGCTCCCAAAACCCCCACCAGGGGGCTTCCCAGCCTCCTGGCCTCCTCCGCCACCTCCTCCGCCTTTTCCCGGTTCTGCCCGTAGTGGATCACCAGGGCGTAGCCCTCCCGGGCCAGCCTAAGGGCGATGGCCCGGCCAATGCCCCGGCTGGCCCCCGTTACCAGTGCCTTACGCATCCTCCACCTCCAACGCCTTCCTTACCCCTTCCGGGTCCCCCACGGAAAGGGCGTGCGCTTCCTTCAGGGTACGGGCCACCAGGCCTTTAAGCACCTCCCCGCTTCCGAACTCCAAAAAGCGCCGGACCCCCCTCCTTTCCATGTCCTTTAAGATCTCCACCCAGCGCACGGGGGCGGTGATCTGCTCCAGGAGAAGCTCACGGATGCGGCTGGGGTCCTCCTCGGGCTTTGCGGTCACGTTGGAGTAGACGGGGAAGCGGGGCTTCCTCAGGGTTACCTGGGCCAGGTCCTGGGCCAGGCGCTCCTTGGCAGGAGCCATGAGGGAGGAGTGGAAGGGGGCGGAGACCGGGAGGAAGACCACCCGGGCCCGTTTTTCCTTTAGCCTTTCTGCCGCCTCTTCCACCGCTTTCTTCTTGCCGGAGATCACCGTCTGCTCGGGGCTGTTGAGGTTGGCGACCTCCACGCCCTCTAGCCCCGCCAAAGCCTCCTGGATGGCCTCGAGGGGAAGCTTCAGGATGGCGGCCATGGCTCCTTCCCCTGGGGGCACGGCCTCCTGCATGTACCGGCCCCGGAGGCGCACCAGCTTCAGGGCATCCTCCAGCTCCAGGGTGCCCGCGGCCACATGGGCGGTCCATTCCCCCAGGGAGTGCCCGGCGGCTAAGGAGGGTTCCTTTCCCCCTTCCGCCAGGAAGGCCCGGTAGGCGGCATAGCCCACTGCCAGGAGGGCGGGTTGCTGGTTTTCCGTGAGGGTGAGGGTTTCCTCGGGTCCTTCCCACATGAGCTTAAGGAGGCCGGGCAGGGTAGCCTCGGCCCTGTCCAGTACCTCTTTGGCGGCGGGCGAGGCCTCGTAGAGGGCTTGGCCCATCCCCACCCGCTGGGAGCCCTGTCCCGGGAAAAGGGCAGCGTACATCAAGCTCCCCCCCAGGTGATTACGGCAGCGGCCCAGGTGAGCCCAGCCCCGAAGGACACCAGAAGCACGTGGTCCCCCTCCTGGATGCGGCCCTCGTCCACCGCCTCCTTGAGGGCCAGGGGGATGGAGGCGGTGGAGGTGTTGCCGTAGCGGTCCACGTTCACCACCACCCGCTCCCAGGGAAGCCGCAGGCGTTCCCGGGCGGCGTCGATGATCCTGAGGTTTGCCTGGTGGGGCACGAAGACCTTGATGTCCTCCGGGGTGAGGCCGGCTTTTTCTATGGCCTCGAGGGTGGCGGTGTTCATCACCCGCACGGCGAACTTGAAGACCTCCCGCCCGTTCATGTAAAGGCGGTTGCGCATGGAGGTCCCGTCGGGAAGCCTGGGGGCTATACAGGCGTGGTAGAGCTCCTTGGCCCCGGTGCCGTCCGCTCCCAGAACGAAGGAACGGAAGCCGAAGCCTTCCCGCACCCTTCCCACCACCGCCGCTCCTCCGGCGTCCCCGAAGAGGACCGCGGTGGCCCGATCGTTCCAGTCCAGGATCTTGGACAGGGCCTCGGCGCCCACCACCAGGACCTTACGGGCTAGGCCCGCCTCCACCATGGCGTGGGCCTGGGCCAGGGCGTAAACCCAGCCCGGGCAACCCGCCAACAGGTCGTAGGCAAAGCCCTGGATGCCGAAGCGGGCCTGGACCAAGGCGGCGGTGTCAGGAAAGAGGGCGTCGGGGGTGTTGGTGGCCACGATGACCCCGTCCACGCCTTCCAAGGCCCCTGGGTGGCGCCTAAGAAGGTCCTCCACCGCCTTGAAGGCCAGGTCCGAGGTGTACTCATCCTCGGCGGCGATGCGCCGTTCCCGGATGCCTGTGCGGGTCACGATCCACTCATCCGAGGTGTCCAGGTAGGTCTCGAATTCCTCGTTCCTCATGACCCTCTCGGGGGTGTAAGCCCCCAGGGCCAGGATGCCGCTCATGCCTGACCTCCCGTCATGGGCTCCACTATACCTGTCCATGGCGCAAAAAGTTGAGACCCCGGAGGCCGGGGTCCCGTAAGTCTTGACCGGGTCTAGACTTCTAGAACCTTGCGTCCACCGTAGTAGCCGCACTCCGGGCAGACGGTGTGCGGGGGCTTCATCGCCTTGCATTCGGGGCAAGGAACCAGGGTCGGAGGGGTCAGGGCGTGGTGGCTCCTACGGGCATCGCGCCGTGCCTTAGAGGTCTTCTTCTTGGGTACAGGGTGCTTGGCCATCTTCCAGTCCTCCAGGGGGGTTTAACCCCCGCTAAACCCCTGGTAGTATAGCAGACCCGCTAGAGTTCGGGAAGGAGGTCCTTGAGGACGCGGAAGGGGTGGTGGACTTCCGGCTCATGTCCGCAGTCCACCAGGTTGCGGTCCGCCCCGCAGACGGGGCAGAGGCCCTTGCACCCTTCCTCGCAGAGGACGGTGTAGGGCATCTCCGTCACGAACGCCTCGGTCAGGAAGGGAAGGAGGTCCAGGTCCGGCCCGCCAAAGGCGTAGTACTCCTCCTCTTTCTCCTCGTGGAAGACCACCTCTTCTAGACCCTGCTGGTAGCGGAGAAGGTGCTGGAAGTGGGCGTGGATGGGGGTGGGGGTGGGTTTGAGGCAGCGGCGGCACTCCATAAGGGCCACGCCCTCCACCTCGCCCGAAAGCCAGTACTCGTTGCTGCCTACCGAGGAGATGGCCACCTTCCAGGAAGCCTCCCCTGCCAGGGGGAAGCGTTCCTCACCTACCCAAAACGCTTCCCGCACCACGCCTGCGGCGCGGACCGTGCCCCCCTCCCGCAGGAGGCGGGCCAGGTTGATGCTTGCCACCTCGCGGTGTTCCATCCTTCTAAGTATAGCGCCCAAAGCCCTTTCCTCCTAGGGGGTCGGCATACAGACTTGACCGATATGCGGCCTTGGGGTAAAGAGGGGGCATGACCCTACGCGAGGCCTTGTCCCAAGTCCCCGACCCCAGGGCCCGCAACCGGCGGTATCCCTTGTGGGGCTTGTTGGCCCTCATCTTGGTGGCCTTTCTCGCCCGCGTGGACTCCCTGCGCGGCGTGGAACGTTTCGCCCGGGCCAACCCTCACCTCTTGCCCCACCTGGGCCTGCGCAACCCCCCGGGCCACACCATCCTCACCCTCCTCCTTCACCGTCTGGACCCAAAGAAGCTCCAGGAGGCCCTCCTCCAGGTCTTCCCCGAGGTGGACCTGGGAGGGGTCCTGGTG
>NZ_AUIW01000021.1 GCF_000423905.1 Thermus antranikianii DSM 12462
GCTTATGCCCCTGGAGGGACAGCTGGGAAACCAGAGGTGCGTCCCTTCCGGTCCTCTCGTACTAGGAAGAGCCCCCCTCAAGCCTCCTGCGCCCGTGGCGGATAGAGACCGAACTGTCTCACGACGTTCTGAACCCAGCTCGCGTGCCGCTTTAATGGGCGAACAGCCCAACCCTTGGGACCTTCTTCAGCCCCAGGATGCGACGAGCCGACATCGAGGTGCCAAACCTCCCCGCCGCTGTGGACGCTCGGGGGAGATCAGCCTGTTATCCCCGGGGTAACTTTTATCCGTTGATCGATGGCCCTTCCACACGGGACCACCGGTTCACTAGGCCCGGCTTTCGCCCCTGCTCGGCTTGCAGGCCTCACAGTCAGGCTCCCTTCTACCCTTGCGCTCTCCGGCGGATTTCCGTCCCGCCTGAGGGAACCTTTGGGCGCCTCCGTTACCCTTTAGGAGGCGACCGCCCCAGTCAAACTGCCCGCCAAGCGCTGTCCCCAATTCCTTGGGTTAGGCCCCCAGCCGCATCAGGGTGGTATTTCACCGGCGCCTCCACCGCCCCCGAAAGGGCGGCTTCACAGGCTCCCACCTATCCTACGCAGACGCGACCAAGAGCCAACACCAGGCTGCAGTAAAGCTCCACGGGGTCTTTTCGTCCTGCCACGGGTAGGCCGCATCTTCACGGCCAGTTCAATTTCACCGGGTCCCTCGCCGAGACAGCGCTCCGGTCGTTACGCTTTTCGTGCAGGTCGGAACTTACCCGACAAGGAATTTCGCTACCTTAGGACCGTTATAGTTACGGCCGCCGTTCACCGGGGCTTCGGTTCAGGGCTTGCACCCTTCCCCTTGACCTTCCGGCACCGGGCAAGCGTCGCTCCCTATACCTCCTCTTACGAGTTCGCAGAGAGCTGTGTTTTTGGTAAACAGTCGCCAGAGCCTGTTCACTGCGGCTCCCCAATGGTGCCCGGAGGCACCACCGGGAGCACCCCTTCTCCCGAAGTTACGGGGCCAACTTGCAGAGTTCCTTGGCGAGGGTTCTCCCGCGCGCCTGAGTGCTCTTGCACCCGCCCACCTGTGTCGGTTTCCGGTACGGGTTCCCATGGGTTGTGCTTAGAGGCTTTTCTTGGCTCCCTGGCTTCGGGGGGTTGTCACCCTCACGGGCTTCCCCACCACGCAGAGCTCCCGGGGAGCGGATTTGCCTACCCCCCACCCTGCGCTTCTGGCCGGGCTCGTCCATGGCTCCGGTCCCCCTAGCCTAGAGCGTCCCCCCATCGCACCCATGGGAAGGGCCGGAATATTAACCGGCTGCCCTTCGGCTACGCCTTTCGGCCTCACCTTAGGTCCCGCCTAACCCTACGCTGACGACCATTGCGTAGGAACCCTTGGGCTTACGGCGACAGGGATTCTCACCCTGTTTATCGTTACTCATGCCGGCATTCGCACTTCCCTTACCTCCAGCCGCCCTCGCGGACGACCTTCATCGGCATCGGGAACGCTCCCCTACCGCCTGGGGGATCACCCCCCAGACCCGCAGCTTCGGCGCTGGGCTTAAGCCCCGATCATTTTCGGCGCAGCGTCGCTCGACCAGTGAGCTATTACGCACTCTTTAAAGGATGGCTGCTTCTAAGCCAACCTCCTGGCTGTCTCAGCGACGCCACATCCTTTCCCACTTAGCCCAGACTTCGGGACCTTAGCTGGCGGTCTCGGTTGTTCCCGCGCTCGGACGCGGACGTTATCGCCCGCGCCCTCACTCCCAGGCTCCACCTGGGACCCTTCGGAGTTTGACAGGGTTTGGTAGGCTGGTGGGCCCCCTAGCCCTATCAGTGCTCTACAGGCCCCAGTCAGCGCCTGAGGCTGACCCTAAAGTCATTTCGGGGAGAACCAGCTATCTCCGGGTTCGGTTAGCTTTTCACTCCTAACCCCAGCTCATCCGAGGGGTTTGCATCCCCCACCGGTTCGGGCCTCCACTGGGCTTCACCCCAGCTTCACCCTGGCCAGGGCTAGCTCACCCGGTTTCGGGTCCACGGCCGCGGACTAACGCCCTGTTCGGACTCGGTTTCCCTACGCCTCCGCCTCAACGGCTTAAGCTCGCCCACGACCGTGAGTCGCCGGCTCATGCTTCAATAGGCACGCCGCAACCCCCAAAGGGGCCGCGACTGCTTGTAAGCCCACGGTTTCAGGCTCTATTTCACTCCCCTCCCGGGGTTCTTTTCACCTTTCCCTCACGGTACTGGTGCGCTATCGGTCACCCGGAGTACTTAGCCTTAGGCGGTGGTCCGCCCAGATTCCCCCATGGCTCCACGAACCACGGGGTACTCGGGTACCCTCACCTATCCCCTCCCCTTTCGCCTACAGGGCTTTCACCTTCTCTGGCGCTGCTTCCCAGCAGCTTCGGCTAGGGTCAGAGATTCGGCATCCGAGGGCCCCACTACCCCGCCCGGACAAGCCAGGCGGTTTAGGCTCTTCCCCTTTCGCTCGCCGCTACTCAGGGAGTCGCTTTCGCTTTCCTCTCCTCTGGGTACTGAGATGTTTCAGTTCCCCAGGTTCCCCCCGCCAAATCGGCGGTGACCCGTGTTCCCACGGGCCGGGTTCCCCCATTCGGACATCCAGGGATCAACGCCCGCTACCGGCTCCCCCTGGCTTATCGCAGGTAGCCACGTCCTTCATCGGCTCGGGGGCCAAGGCATCCACCGTGGGCCCTTAGCATCTTGACCCTCAAAGGCCGCTCATCACGGCCTCCAACCACCTATCCTCCACCCCAGCTTTCAAGATCCCCCGCCGCCCCTTCAGGCAGCGCAAAGAAAAAACTACCAGACCAAAACAAGACTGTCAAGGGGCCGTGGGAGTACACCGCTGGTATCTTGACGGAAGGGCTTCCCCTCGCTAAGCTGGTTTTTGCGTGCGGGGGCGATTAGCTCAGCTGGTCAGAGCGCACGCCTGATAAGCGTGAGGTCGGTGGTTCAAGTCCACCATCGCCCACCACGATGAAGACGCAAAGCTTCCCCCCTCGGTAGCGAGGGGGGAAGTGCTTTAGGGGGCTATTTGGAGGGCCATTTGCTCAGGCTAGGGGCCTGTTTCCAGAGCTTTTTAGGAGGTCTTCCAAGTCTATTACATAACCCCGGCGCTCCTCTTCCAGGAGATGGCGGTAAATGCCCAAGGTGATGTTGGGGTTTGCGTGGCCCAGGCGCTCACTCACCACCTCCAGGGGGATGCCTCGGGAGAGGGCCAGGGAGGCCCAGGTGTGTCGGAGGTCGTGCACCCGCACCCGACCCAGGCCTGCCTTCTCTGCCAGGCGGCGGAGATAGTGGTTGAAGGCATCCGGGTCATAAGGTTTTCCACCGCCGAAGAGGAAGAGCTCCCAAAGCTCCTCCGGGGTTAGGCGCTCCAGAAGCTTCTGGCGGCGCTCCTGCAAGCGCAGGAGTAGTCCCCGGGGTAAGGGGACTTTTCTACGGGCATGCCTGGTCTTGGGAGCGCTGAAAGTTCCCTTGCCCTCTACTTTGGTCCATGAACGCCATACCGTCAGTTCTCCTCGGGTGAAATCGATGTCCCGCCATTGCAGGGCAAGAGCCTCCCCCCGGCGTAGCCCCGTTGCCAGCATAAGGCGGAGGAGGAGGGCCATATCGGGGCTTTTGGACCGCTCCGCCTCCTCCAGGAGGCGGGCCACCTCGTGGGGCTCCAGAGCCCGGGCGGCTTTCTCCCCCTGGGATAGGCGTAGGCTCACCGCCTCTGCGGGGTTGCGGGCCACCAGCTCTAGGCGGAGTGCCTCGCGGAAGAGGGCCTTTAGGCGCATGAGGACTTTGCCGACCGTTCTGGCCGAGTACCCCTGCTCCATGACCCTGTCTAGCACCCCGCGAATGTGGGCAGGGCGTACCTCCTGCAAGCGCATGCGGCCTAAGGGATCATGGGCAAAAGGGTCTTTGAGGGAGGGCATAGCGCGCATGAGTTCTTCTTTGGCGAGGCGGAGAGAGTTTGGTCGCAAGCCCTCCCGCTCCAGGCGCTTCAGGTACTCCAGGGCAAACTCGCGGGTACTCTGCTTGGAGGGTTCGGCCAGGAGGCCCTTGGATTTCTGGTCTACCAGCTCGGCTAAGAGCTTTTCCGCCTCGCGGCGGCTATTGGCGTAGCGCTTCGCCTTGAGGAGCTTGCCCGTAGCGGGATCAACCCACTTGAGCTCGGCCACCCATTTGCTCTTGGTGGCGTCGTAATAGGTGGAGCCTCCTCCTTTACCGCGTGCCATGCTTTCCTCCCGTCGCTTCTGGCAAAGGCAAAGCCTTTCCCATAGTTGGCTACATCCTACCTAGCGGGGCTATAATCCTTGCTCCTTTAGATGGACTGTCTTCCTAAGAGGGGGGAGGTTATTCGAAAAGTGCGTTTGGGGGATGGGGACGACTATGGTTTGGTATATGCTAGGGGCTCTCTTCAGACCACCCCAAACCGAGGCCCAAAGCCAGGCTTGGCCTGAGGCGGACCAGCAAGCCCTTCACATGGCTACCCTGAGGGTTTTGTCCCCAAGAGAAGTGATCGTTGAGGGGCGGGTCACGTTGGTTGGCGACACCTCCACGCCCATTGAGTGGGTGCCCATCAGCCAAATCGTGCCTAACGCCACTCCACCCAGGGCTCATTACAACTGGGAGGTGATCGAGCGGTTCCGCGACTCGATCCTCAGGAACGGCCTTATCCACCCTCTCGTCGTGTACCGACGGCTGACGTTGGTTAATCCGCCTTTCGTTTTACTCGATGGTCACTACCGCTATTACGCCCTCCAGCGCATCGCTGAGAAGCGAGAAGGTGGGGGCGACCTCAAGGTGCCCGTCCTGGTCGTGACGGGCATGGCTCAGTTCAACGCTCTGGGAATTCGCTTTACAGCAGACTCTGGCTTGGTTGTTCCCCATTCCGATCTAGATCGCGCTCTGCAAATTGACGCACTGCTTTCTATGGCTGACGTACCCCTAGGGGTGTTTGTAGCTGTGCTCCGAGAAATCCTATCGGCAAAGTCTAAAGGCAATCAGCATGACCTTGTTCCTAATGCGTTGACCCTTAGGTTGCTTGGAGTGTTTGGTCTTAAGCCAAGTAAGGCAGTCTACTACCTGGGGACCTTTTTGGAGGAACCTGCCCTCTACGAGTTGGCTAAGGCGCGGCTGGTTGGAGATCCGGTGTTTCGGGTTTTGGCCCAGCGCAGGGTACGGGCGCATCCCCTGTTCAGCACGTTTCTGGAACGAGCGAAGTGGGGTATTCCAGATGAGAAAGCGTTCGCCCGGGAGGTGCGTGCGATTGTGGCCCCAGATACCCCTGCGGCCCGAAAAGAGTCTGTCTACCGGGGCCTTCGGCGTCTGGCGAAGCGGGCTGGAGGTTGGAAGCGCCTGGCTGAACTCCTCGACGACTGGCTCCGGGCTCTGCCGCCTGAGGAGGTCAAGTAAATGGCAGTCCCTTACGGAGAGTTGCGGCGCGCGATTGATCTCGGCTTGCCCGTGCCTGTGGTCCTAAGCGGGGTGAGGAGCCGGCCCTTCGACCTCATGGCGCTCTTTTTGGGGAACTGCATTGGGAGGGTGGCAAACTGGGTAAAGGAACCTGACGTGGCTCTTCTGGAGTGCCTTCGCCCTCGGTTGCTCTGGGAATATTTTGAGTACCCTGAGATCCAGGGGGAGGTAATTGAAAAGTGGGTTCTCCATCCAGACTCGCCTTGCCCGTTTCCTTTTCCTGTTGTTGCCGTACCGGGATTTGGCAGGATTGTAGTGCTTTTTGGCAGGGTGTGGCCTAAGGGGATGCTTAGACAAGGTTACTACTGGACCTTGGCGCAATCCGAAGAGCTGCCTATTCGACACCGGAGGTTATTGATGGAGATGGCCCGGGGAAGGGTCGAGGGACTTACCCGCCACCAGCGGGATTACATGTGGAAGCTGTATAAGGAAGGGATCAAGCCCTAGAAATCCCGTCCAGGACAAGCGAAATCGCCCCTTTTTCCGCAAAGGGGCAGTTCTTGTTGTACGCGTCACCTTTTGTTTCCGGAGTCACTGGTTACCTCCTGAACGGAGGAGGGAGAGGGGCAGAAAAATAGGGGGGCGAGGGTATGGTGGGGGGCACTATGCCCGGAAAGGGTGGGTCCCCTAGCGACCTAGGGTCTAGAGGATATCTGTCCAGTAGCTACCATGTACTGACTTTCCCTGTCGTTCCAGCAGTATGTGGTTGGGGTTCATTCGTCCCCGGGCAGCGGCTTCTGTGTAGACCCGCATCCGTGCATCGGGCCACCCGTAGATTTCCACCCGCCCGCTCCTCTCCACCCGGAGGAAGATCACCAGGGGGGCCTCGAGGTCCAAGACCATCCTGCCATCGGTAGAGCCTAGGTGCACCCTCCGGGGGGCGGGGAGATTCCGAGCCCGCCAGAGGAGGTGGGGGAAGAGGTTTTCGACGGGGGCCAGGACCCGCTCGGGCTCCTTCTGGGCCGGGTAGTAGAAGGTGGCCCATACGGGTTCGGGGACGCCCTCCCGGGCCAGGAGGATGCAGGTCAGGCGCTCCAGCCGGAGGAGTTCCCGGGCGGGAATACGCTTTCCCTCCTCTAGGGCGTGGGGAAGGGCATGCTTCCAGGCAGTCAGGGTAGGGCGGTGCTCAGGGGGCGGGGCAGGGGAGAAGACCACCCGCTCCCCCTCCCGGCGTACCGTGTAGGTGGCCTCCTCTAGGACGCCCAGCAGGTTCACGGTCAAGGGCTCCATTCTTCCACCTCCTCAAGCCCAGACTGGGGGGTTGGCACGGGGGGAGGGAGGGGGGACGATTTTGGGCCAAGCTCCCGATTTTGGGCCAAGGAGTTGGCCCAAAATCCTTCCTCGTCCTGGACGGCATTTTCCCGATTTTGGGCCAAGGGCATAGAGAGATTAGGGCGGGGGAGTCGGAGAACCTTAGGGGCTCCTCTCCCCGGAAGCGCCACCTCCTCCACCAGCCCCCGTTCCCTGAGCCCGGATAGGGCCCGCTTGGCGGTGCGCTCGGAGACGTTGCCCCGCTGGACCACCTCCTCCAGGAGGGCTTTCCGGGGGAGGCCTTCTTCCCCTGCTTCCGCCAAAAGCTCTAGGATGGCCTTCTCCGCCCGCTCCTCCAGGGTGACTGCTTCGGGCAAGGGATAGGGCCTGAAGTAGGCCCCCTCCCCATCCGCAAGCCACACCAGCTCGAGGCCAATGGGCGGCGGCAGGGGGGCATAGGACTGCTTCACACAGGTGAGCTTCACCACGTCCCTGCCCTCCACCTCTTTGGGGGGTATGCGGTCCAGGGCAAAAGCCGCCCGAGGGGAGAAGAGCTTGGCGGTAGAGCCCAATGGCCCCTTTTCGGCCACGGTCTGCCCGGGGGCAAGCTTCCCTACGTGATCCAGCAGGAGGAGGGCCGCCCCCGTGGCCTGGGCCAGGGAGGTCAGGGCACGGATGGGGGCGTGCACCTGCTGGGGCTTGATCACATCCACCCCCAAGAAGGCAGAAGAGAAGGCGTCCAGCACGATGAGGGCCGGGGGGTCTTGGCGAAGCTCCTCCTCGAGGGCCCGCACGTCCTCGGGGGTCAGGCCTCCCTCCACGGCCCGGAGGTCCAGGAGGGCTGTATCGGCATCTTCGTAGGCCCGGAGGAAGCGACAAAGCCAAAGAGCGTAGCCCAGCCCCCCGGGATCGTCTGCATCCAAAATGAGCACCTTCCCCCGCTTCACGGGGCGCTTGCCGAAGAGCCCCTGGGGCCGGAGGGCCTGGACGGCGAGGAAGGCCACCAGGCGGGTCTTGCCCTCCCCCTGCTTGGCAAAAAGGACGCTCACATAACCCGAGGGGATGAGCTCGTCCACAAACCACTCCACCACGGGAGGCTCCTGGGGAAGGGCAAGGCGCTTCACCGCCATCCCTCATCACCCCCTTTCTTCCAGGGATTGGGGTCCTTATATTGTGATGTTTCGTTGGCCCAAAATCGGGTTTTTGCCGTCCAGGACGATGCAGGATTTTGGGCCAAGGGGCTGGCCCAAAATACCTCTTTTGGCCCAAAATCCCCCCGATCCTCTAGGTGGAGGGGTGCCCGGCTTCCCACCTCGAGGCCCCATCGCACCGCCTCCCGGGCCTCCCGCTCAGGAAGCCCGGCCTGCATGGCGGCGGCTACCAGGACTTCTTCCGCTTCGTGGGGGTCTAGCCCGTGGGGGAGGAGCCCCCCAGCGGCCCTGGCGTAGGCGATCAAGGTGTTGTGACGGGTGCCCACGGGGGCGCTTGCCACCCGGTCCGCATAGGCCTCGAGGATCGCCCTCAGCCTCCGGGGAGAAGTCCCCTCGGGAGGGGCGGGGGGCTTCACCTCCTCTCGCCGGGGAAGGGCCTCCTTTAGGAAGTCCAGAAGTTCTGCTGTTCTCTCCTGGGGCTCAGGGGGGAAGCCCGGGAGGAGGAGTCCCGTGTAGGTGAAAAACCGCCCTCCCACCTCCTTGTAGGCGTAGACCTCCACCCCCATGGGGCCCAGGGTGAACCGGGCGGCCCGGTCCCCTTCCAGGTGGGCCCAGAGGAGGATGTGCAAACCCCTGCCAGATGGGGAAAGCTCAGCGTAGCTCCCAAACCGCCTCAGAAGCTCCTGGGCCTCGAGGGGAATGCCCTCCCCGGGCCACCCCTTCCAGTCGAGATCGATGCCCACCAGCCCCCCACCCAGGACCACCCCCAGGCCGGAGTAGCGGCCCGGGTAGCGCCTCAGGGCGGCCAGAGCCTCCTCGTAGGTGCCCCAGTCCTCCGGGCGGCGTACCGAAGCCCGGTAGGGCTTGGGAGAGCCCTTGGGAGAGTAGGGCACCTTGGTCGGCCCGCCTTCCCGTTCCTCAGCACGCCACACAAGCCAACGACGCTCTTTTGCCAGGGTGACGGCTACAATGGGATTAGACTTCTGCATAGGAGTCTCCTTTCCGCTACCCCCGCGCCTCCACGCGGGGGGCCTCCTTTTCTCCTGCAAGGAGCCGCTCGACCGAGGTCCTGACGATGTAAAGCCGCTTCCCCTGGGGCAGGCGGAACCCCTCCGGGGCCAGGATGCCCACCCCGGCCTTGGGCTCCCGCGTCCACCAGGCGCGGATGGTGACCAGGCTTTCCTCCGGCCCGTGGGGCCGCTTCTCCCCTGGCGAAAGCGGCAAAACCGTGTAGCCTAGGCGGACGTAACCCAACGTGGCATGCATCACTGCAGGCCCTCCCTGCCTCTCCTGGCGTCACTCGACGTTTTTTCCGTAACCAGCTCCTCTAACCGCCCGTCAATTAGGGCCTCTGCTACCCGTACTGGAATTAGGAGCCTGCGCCCGATTCGAATTCCGTGCTGGCGAGCTATTTTGTACGCCAAGTCCCGGCCAATAATTTCGGGCCCAAGCATCTGTCTTAGTTGGTTAACCGTGAGTAAGCGGCGGTTTCCGTTCACACTGGGAGAGTAGCGTATGGTCTTTTGGCTCTTGAAAAACAAATTTTGTCGTCCAGGACGACCATAGAGCCTCCTTTAGGGCAGTTTTTGTGGTGAGCCCCAAGGGTGACGCCCCGGGAGGGGGGGTGGGGGGAAGGGGCGGGGGAGGTTGTGGCGAGCCAGAGCATGCTATCTTGCGAGGCAAAGCCTATGGAACTTCGAGTAATTCCCACCCCTGACTTTCGGGAGCTTCTGGAACGCCTCGAAGCCGCCGTGAGTGCTTTGGAGCGGATGGCGGGAACAGGCCGCCTCAAGACAACAGGCAACAGGATGGGCTACAGCGTGGCAGAGGTTGCCGAGCTCCTCGGGCTGAGCAAGAACCTGGTCTACAGGGCCATCCACTCCGGGAACCTGAGGGCCGTCAAGCTGGGAGGAAGGCTGATTGTTTCGCACCGGGCACTGGAAGAGTGGCTGGGTTACGTGGGCTCCGAGGAGCAAAAGGGACCTCGAGGCCGAACTTGGTGAGCCTCGGAGGGCCTGGGCTACCCTAAGGGCATGAGGCCCCTTTTGGGTCTCGCGTGGGCGGTCCTCCTGGGTCTGGCCCTGGCCCTCAGCCCCCAAGGCGGGCTCCAGGGGCCCCTTCAAGTGGTGCGGGTGGTGGACGGGGACACGGTGGAGCTGGCCGGGGTGGGCGCCGTGCGGCTCATCGGGATAGATGCGCCGGAGTCGGGGTACAACCGGAGGACCTCGGGTCCGGAGGAGGTGCGGCTGGGCCTCGAGGCCAAGGCCTTTCTCACCCGCCTGCTCCAGGGAAAGCGGGTCTGGGTGGAGCTGGATGTCCAGGAGCGGGACCGCTACCGCCGGGTGCTGGCCTACCTGTACCTGGAGGATCCCAAGGGAGACTGGACCTATGGGGCCAGGCGCTTCCGCCAGGTGAACCTGGAGGTGGTGCGCGCCGGGTGGGCCGAGCCCTACACGGTGCCGCCCAATGTCCGGTACGCCGATCTCTACCTCCAGGCGGCGCGGGAGGCCCGGGCCAGGGGGGCGGGGATGTGGGGGGAGAGCGCGCAGGGGGCCTCGAGGCCGGGAAGCGGGAAGTGCGACCCCGCTTATCCCGCGGTCTGCATCCCTCCGCCGCCCCCGGACCTGGACTGCGGGGACATACCCTTCCGCAACTTCAAGGTGCTTCCCCCCGACCCGCACCGCTTTGACCGGGACGGGGACGGGGTGGGGTGTGAAAGCCGCTAATCCCCCACCAACACCACCTCCACCGTCACCCCCTTGGGGGTGAGGTCCCGCACCTTCACCTCGGCTACCCGGCCGGCCACGGGGGAGCGCACCAGCTGGCGCTCCGCCTCCCGGTCCCGCCTCCGCTCCAGCCTCGAGGCCTCCAGCCTGGCCTCCCGCAGGCGCTCCTCCAGGTGGGCCCGCTCCCCGGTGTAGTCCAGGACCAGGCGCTTCCGCCTGGCCAGAAGCTCCTCCACCCGGGCCTCGGCCTCCAGGAGCTTCAGCCGGGGCTCCGCCCCCTGGGCGGCCAGGTAGCGCAGGCGGTCCCGGGCCTCCCGGGCCCGGGCAAGCTCCCCCTCCAGGACTTCCCTCTCCAGGCGGAAGCGCCCCTCCAACCGGGCCAGGTCGGCCTCGAGGCGTGAGGCTTCCTCCTGCTTGGCCCCCGCCCTCTCGGCCAGCTCCTCCAGGGGAGCCTCGTCCACATACCGGGCCAGGGGCTCCCCCTCCTCCACCCGGTCCCCGGGGCGCACCAGGAGGCCGGAGAGGCTGGGCAGGTCGGGGATGACGATGGGATGGACCTGGGGCAGGACCGGGAGGTGGGTCGAAGCATCGAAGGGTGGGCTGAGAAGATGGTTGAGGGAAGGGGATTCCCTAAGCCGGGTTTCGGCTTGCCCCTCACGCCTCCTCGAGGCCATACTCCGCCTTGAGGGCGTTGCTGTTTTCCCGCAGGGCCCGGGCGAGATCTTCCGGGAAGCCCTCTTCGGCCTCCGCCTCCACCTCAAGGACCACCCGCACCCGCACCCCAGGTTCCTTGGCCAGTTGGAGGACGATTTCCTTGGCCAAGAGGTCGGCCTCCCGCAGGAGGTCGGTGGCAGGAACCTCCTTCTTTAGGTAGAACCGCCTGGGCTTGGGCTGGGGTGGGGGAGGAGGCGGGACGGGCGGGGCTATGGTAGATCCACCTCCTAACGTGTTTGGCGTTGCAGTTTCAGTATTTTCCATTGTGGTCTCGGGGGGGTGGGGCTTCTCCTCCGCCTTGGCCCTTTCCGCCACCTCCTGCTCCAGGAGGAACCCCGCCAGGTTGGGGGCAAACCCGCCTTCGCGCCAAAGCACCCCCTTGGGGTGCTCCCCCTCGAGGCGCTCTGCGTAGCCGAAAAATCCGTCCTCCACCCCTTTCCGCACGGAGGCCAGGAGGACTTCCTCGTCCTTCAACCGGGGCAGGTAGGGGTAGGTGCAGAAAGCTTCCCAAAGCCAGCGCAAGGGCAAGATGCCCTGGGAATCCCGGGCGGTGAAGAAGCGGTAGCGTTCCAGGGTGTCCCGCAGGAACCGGGGGTGCCACTCGGTGTAGACTAGGCTCTCGTTTTTGGCCTTGCTCGCCGCCCGCTCAAGGGGCTTGCCGCTTCCCTGGAGGCGGAGGGCCTGGAGCTCGAGGTCGGGGGCCTTGGGGTCGGGTTGGTGGAAGCTGAGGAGGTGGCGGTAGGCTTCTTCCAAGCGGGTGTTTAGGGTGTTCTCTGCCTCGACAAGCCGCGACCGCACCTGGGCCCTGTCCATATCCCCCAGGTTCAGGCTGGGAGCTTCCTCCAAGATGGACTTCCAAGCTAGGTAGCCCCTCGAGGCCGCCTCCAGGTCGGGCCAGGAGGTGGCTTCCGCCGCTAGGAAGAGAAGGGTGTTGCGGTAGAGCCTGGGAGCCTGCCCGCGCCGGTCCAGGATCTCCCGCGCCAGGCGCTCCGCTTCCGATTCCCCTTTGGTGTGGGAGGCCCAGGGGGGCAGGACCACGAGGCGTAGGGCGGGCTCGTCGGGCACGTCCCCGCTACCTTCGGGGACAGCGTGGACGGCGGCGAAGAGGCTGGGACGCTCCTTGGCCCAGGCACGGATGCGACCCACCAGCTCCCGGCGCACCTCCTCCGGGTCCAAGGCCGCGGCCCGGTCCTGGGCCAAGCGGTTGAGGCTGGGGCGGGTATCGAACCAGTAGCGGTCCCCCTCCGCGTGAAAGTAGGTGAGCTGGTCGGTGAGGGCTTTGAGGGCGTCCCCCACAAAGGAGGGGTTCTCCCCAGGCTGGACCACCCCCAGGCGCACCCGGATGCCCTCTACTCCCCGAGGCCGCCCAATGGGGGCGGCGGCGGGGGCGGTAGCCATGAAGACCGCCCGGGCGGTGCGCCGGGCCATCTGGTGGCGGCCTAGGTTAGGCCGTTCCTTGTCCAGGAGGAAGGCTTTGGCATTGGGGCCGTCCACGTCCGTGTCCAGCACCTGGTCGAAGCCCTCCTGGAAGCGGGAGAGGTGGCGGGTGAGCTCATACCGGGGCCCTCCGGCATCGAGGGGTAGGCTTCCCGGCAGGATCATGAGGGAAGGATCCCCCCGGGTCCACAGGGTGTGGACCACGGCGGCCATCAGGCGCAGTACTCCCCGGGTGCGCTGGAAGCCCTCGAGGGTGGACCAGTCCCCATAGAGGCGGTCGAAGAGTTCGGGGTGGATGGGGTAGGCCAGCTTCATGCGGCGCTCGTAGTCGGCCTCGGCGGTTTCCGCTGGGAACTCTCCCTTGTGCTCCCGGTAAAGCCGCATGAAAGCCTGTACCACGGCGTCCCGGTCCCGGAAGCCCTCGGCGGAGAGGGGCAGGAAGAGCCTGCGGCGTACGATCTCGTAGGACTCGTCCTGGGTGGCGGGCTGCCAGACGCTCTCCAGGCGGCCAAAGACGTTCTGCAGACGGAGGAGGGCTTCCCGCCCACCCCCGCCCCCCACCTCGGCGTCGGAGGCGGGGAGGGAGGCCACCACCAGGGTCCGCCCGCTCCGCTTGGCGGCCTCGGTGAGGGCTTGGGCGAAGGTGAGGTTCTGGTCGAAGGTACCCGCAGGGAGGTCCTCCTCCCCGTAGAGGTTGCGCAGGTAGGCTACCCACTCGTCGATGAGGACCAGGACGGGGGCAAAGCGGTCAAAAAGCTCCTTGAGGGTGTCGGAGCCTGGGGCCACGCCCCGGAGGTCCCCTTCCTCCACCAGGCGGTAGCCCTCCACCCCGCCGATCTGGTAGGCCATCTCCCCCCAGAGGGTGTGGACCACAACTCCCTCCGTCTTGGGGCGGCGCTTGGCAGGGTCTAAGGCAGTGCCCACCAACACCGCCCGCCTGGCCTTGGGGGCCTGAGTGAGGCCCGCTTCCTTCAACACCTCTTCCAGCCCGGGCACTTCGTGGGGGTCGAGCCCTCCGCCGAAGAGGTGGTAGAGGGCCAGCATGGAGTGGGTCTTGCCGCCACCGAAGGCCGTCTGCAGCTCCACCACCGGGTCGCCTCCTTCTCCCGAAAGGCGCCTGAGGGCGTTCAGCAGGAGGCGCCTGAGCCCCCCCGTGAGGTGGGTGCGGCGGTAGAACTCCAGGGGGTCGCCGTACTCTGGGCTCGCCTCCCCCCGGAGGACCTGGGCCAGGTCGGCAGCAAACTCGGCCTCGCTGAAGCGACCCGAGGCCACGTCAGGGTGGGGAGTGGCCACCTCCCGCCAGGGCTTGAGGCCGGACGGGGTGGGTAGCTGGGGCAGCTTGGCCGCCCGCTCCACCTCCCGCTTGGCCTCCTCCTCGAAGCGGCGGCGCAGAAGCTCCCGGGCTAGGCGCCCGGTCTCCTGGGCTTCCTCTGCGGCCACCATCTCCAGAAGGCGGGTCATGGTGTCCAGGGCCCGGTGGGCGTCCTCCAGGGTGAAGGCGTTCTGGTGGGCGTGGCGGTTGCGCACCTCAATGAGCTCCTTCACCAGGGTGCGCCCCCACTGACCCAGCTTCTCGTCAAAGACCTCGTGCCAGCGGTAATCCATGAGCTTCAGGAGGGCCTGGGCGTCGGGGTCTTGCAGTTTGTCTCGGTCGCCCTTCAGCACCTCGAGGGCCTGCCGGGCCCATTCCTCCCCGTACACCCGGCGGTACTCCCGCTCCACGAAGGGGCCGAGGCCCGCCTTCAGAAGGTCCAGGCCCCGCCCCACGATTTCCCGGTTGCTAAGCGCCATATTCCTAAGAATACGCGGCCAGGCTCCGGAAGCCTGGCCAAATGGGCACGGAGGGCCTAGAGCTTCATGGCGGGCAGCACTAGCCGGGGCAGGCCCATCTGGGCGGTGAGGAAGTCCACGTAGACTCTCAGATAAGGCCAGAGGTTAAGGGGCAGGTTGCGCTCCCGGAAGACCTGGAAGAGGGCTTCGTCGGGGAAAGTGGTGCACCGGTAGCGGGCGGCCACGCGCAGGTGGACGAAGCCGAAGCTCCCCTCGTCGTCCTGGAACTCCAGCCTAAGCTCCAGGCCCGCTTGGAAGCCCTCCTCGGTCTTCGTGGGGCCGAAGGTAGAAAGCCCATCCGGAGGAGGGCCGAAGCGCTTGGAGCCCTGGGGCGACCGTTCCAGCTTGGCGTGGACCTCGAGGAGCTCCACCCCCAGGATCTCCAGGCCGGCGATGAAGTCTGCGTAGGCTTCCGGGGAAGGTTCTCCGCCCTCTTTGGTGGGGAGGAGCTTCGCCCGGCGCAGGGTGTTGTAGACCCGCTGGTAGGTGAGGCCAAGCTCCTTGGCAATGGCAGAAACGCTCTTGCCCTCCTGGTAGAGCCTGCGGATGGTGGCAGACTTACTTTCCATCGGCCTAGGCGATTTCCTCAAACGCCTGCTTCCTCTTCTGGGTCAGGGTGGTCCAGGTTTCCGCCACCGGCTCCCAGCCCTTAGCCGCACCTGCAGCCAAGGGCTCGTCCGCGCCCAGATCAAAGCGGGCCAGGACCTCGCCCTCCTCGTCGGTGAACTCCAGGCGCAGGGAAAGCCCCAGGGCCTGGGCGTAGCGGGCCAGCCCCTCGAGGGTCATGGAAAGCCCGGCGGAGGTTTCCATTTGGCTCACGCGGCTCCGGGAAACCCCCAGGCGCTCGGCCACCTCCTTCTGGGAAAGCCCCTTGAGCTCCCGCAGGTAGCTCAGGAGCCAAGAAAGCTCCTCGTCCAGAACCTCCCGGTAGAGGCGAGCGCTTTCGGGGTCCTTCAGAGACTCCTGGAAGTAATGGCGGAAGTCCATGTGCCGGCCCATAATCAATTCACCTTTCCCTTCTTCATGGCCTTATAGGCTTGGACAGCCAGCTTGAGGAGTTTGGGGTCCGGGCTATCCTGGTCCTTGACCTCCCCCGCTGCCACCACGAAGAGAAGCTCTTCCTGGCGCCAGTAGTAGAGGCGTATACCCGTGCGGTGGCGGAGTTCCCAGATGGGCGCTTCCAGGTGAGCAAGCGGCTTGGCCAGAGGCGGGCGGAGGTCCGGGCCTTGCTCCCCCAGCGTCCAGAGCAGGCGTAGGGCGAAAGTGTGGAGCTTGGGGTTGTGGCGCTTAAGGTCTTCCAGCCAGTCCCGCACCTGCGAGCGCCCTCTGGCGTCCTCGTAGAAGACCACCCGGTAGCGCCCCACCTCACACCCCCATGGTATACCTACCCAAAAGGTTAGTCAATGCTAACCTCGGAAAAGCTCTTCCTGTATCGCCCGCCGGGTCTTGCGGGCCTCCACGCTCAGGTGGCCGTAGCTTCCTGCCAGGAGGTTGAAGTCCTGGGCTTCCGCCAGGCGGCCCTTGCGTTCGGCAAGCCCGTAGAGGCGGTAGGCCAATGCCCTGGCCCCTTCCGCCAGGGCCTCGGGGGTGCGGGCCAGGAGGCTCGCGGCGGCGCTCTCCCCCTGCTCCTTCAGCGCTTTGATGAGCCCGTGGGCCACCTCCCAGGCGGAGAGACGGCGGTCCTGGGCGGGATCCCAGCCCGCGGTGTACTCCTCGGGGCGGAGGAGGCGCACCTTTCCTCCCTTGGCCCGCAGGATGCCCCCCTCCTTCACCGCGGCCACGGAGACGTTCTTGGCCTTGGCCAGGGTTTCCGCGTCCCCGTAGGGGCCTTCGCCGTAGCCGTACTGGTCGTACCAGGCGATGGCGAAGCGGGTGGGGGCGTCCAGCTCGGCCTCCTCCTCGGCCAGGAACTCGTCCAGCACCTGGTTGATGAGGGCCAGGGCCTCCCGCACGGGGATGGCCCGGCCATCGGGTTCCAGCACCGCCCCAAAGCGGCTGTAGACCGCCATGCCGGGGCCGATGGCGCTTTGGGCCAGGTCCACGGGGGGAATGCTTCCTTGGGTGAGCTTGCGCAGGGCCTCAGGAAGCTCCCTCCGGAGGGTCCGGAGGAAGTCCTGGCGGGTGGCGGTGGGGGCGTCCTCTGGCCGGGGGCGGCAGACCAGGACGATGGAGGAGGCTAGGGCGTTGGAGTTCTGCCCCCTGGAGCGGTTAGTGCGCTCCGTGCGCATGGGCCAGGTGGCGGTGATCTGGAAGCCCGCATCCACCAGGCCCTGCAGGAAGGTCTCCCAACCCGTGGAGGCCACCCTGTCCGTGCCTCCTTCTTCCTCCTCCCCCTCCTCGGTCTCCTGTTGCTTGAAGGCGTAGTAGAGGGAGAGGGGGTAGTGGGGGTGGGCCTTGGCCCGGAGGTTCTGGAAGACCCGGCGCATGCCCTCCTCGAAGTGGCGCTTGGCGGCCTCCCTGCCTCCCTGGCGGTAGGGGTCGGCCACCAGCTCCTCGGCCTTGGGGGTGAGGAGGGTGCGGAAGAGGCTGGGGTAGGTGTCCCCTAGGGACTTGCGGAGCCAGACGTAGAAGAAGTCAGAGAGGTCGGCGTAGGGAACGTTGTCGTAGTAGGGCGGGTCGGTGGAGATGAGGGGCGGGGTGGGCACCCCGTTTACTGAGTCCAGGGCGTTCCCCTGGCGGGCCTGGCCCTCGGGGTGGGCGGGGAGGGCTTCTAAGGCTTTGGCCACCCATTCAACTGCATCCATGAAGTTGCGCGTGGAATCAGAGAAGGGGTTTACCTCGGAGAAGTCCCAAACCATGGGGAGGGCTTGACGACCAAAGACCCCACCAACTTTCTCTCCGCCGCTTTGCCATCTCGATAGCGAGTTACCACTTTCTGCAAGGCGATCCAGGACAAAAGCCAGGTACACCCCCACCGCCTCCGCATAGGCCTTGGCCCCCCTTCCCCCTTCCGCCAGGGGGATGCCGTCATCGGACAGGCCCGCCTCGAGGGCATCCTGGTACACCCGCTCCCTGGCCTCCGCCACCAGGTCGGCGAAGGTGGTGAGGGCCACCAGCTGGCGGGGGGTGAAGAGGTCGGCGTGGGTGCTGAGGCCGTAGTTCTGCACCCGGAAGCCAAGGGCCTGCTCGGGAAGCTTCGTGTCCGGCCTCCACCTCGGCACCGCCCCCCTCGCCACCTCCTCGTGCTCTGGGGTGGGGGCGTGGTAGTTCCTCCCCTTTTCGCCCGCAGTCACGATGGCCATCAGCCTGGCCCCCAGGCGGCCCGCCTTCCCCTCCCTGCGCACGTGGTCCAGGGGGATGTGGGCCCCGCACACCAGACACCGCCCGCCCCGCCTGCCCACGGTGCCCTCCACGGGGGGCTTCTCCCCCCGCTCCACCCGGAACTGGACTTGGCCCTCCCGCACCTCGGGCACCACGTAGACCCCCTTGCCCGCCTTCTTGGAGAGCCAGAAGGAGCGCACCAGGGGGGCCTCCGCCCCGCAGGCGGGGTTGGGGCAGGCCACGGTGCGGGCCCAGAGCCAGGCGATGACCGTTTCCCCGTCCAGGTCCAGGTAAAGGTGCCCGATGCGCTTCCTGGCCTCCTCCCGCATCCAGGCCCCGTAGTGGCGCACGTCCTGGGCCAGGCCTGCGGCTCGGGAAAAGGCACTATTCCCTATGGGCTTGGCCCGGTACTCCGGGTTCACCGGGGGCAACCCGGCAAAGCGGGCGGGGATTTCTATCAGGGCCTTGTTGATGAGGACGGCCACGGGGTTCAGGTCTCCCGCAAAGGCCCTCAGTCCCAGGCGCTGGGCCTCGAGGGGAATGGTGCCCCCTCCAGCGAAGGGGTCCAGGACCGGGGGGGCCTTTTCCAGGAGGGCTTGGATCCGCTCCTTGTCCCTGGGGGAGGCGGGGGGCTCCTCCCCCAGGGCACGGGCGAGGCTTTTGGCGATCTCGTAGCGGGCCTCCCCGATGACCCCGTTGTCCTTTTCCGCTTCCTCGGGATCTTTCACGCTGTCCCAGTTCACCAAGCGCTCCAAGAGCCCAAAGAGCCGCTGGCGCTCCGCCTTGGCCTCCTCCTCAGGCAGGTACTCCCCAGGGTCGTCCACCAGGCTGGCGAAGAGGACCGCCCGTGCCGAAGCCAGAGGCCGCCTGGCCCACCACAGGTGCAGGGTGGACGGGTGGCCGTGAAAAGAAAATCTCTCTTCTAAGGACTCCCGGTTGATGGCCTCGAGGGGTAGGGCAACCTCAATGAGCTTTCTCATGGGCTAGGGTCGTGTAAGGATTTATGTGTAAGGGCCCGTGTTTAATAGGGGGGCACACCTTAGCACGAGGAGGTGCCCCGTGGACCAGGATACCTTGCGGATCTTGCTGAGGGAAGCGGTGCGGGAGACAGTAGCCGAGGTTCTGCAGACGGTTCTGGAGCTGGACCGGACGGCCTTCTTGCAGGTGCACGGAGGCCGCAGGAACGGCTACTACCCCCGCAAGCTGGAGACCACCTTCGGCCAGGTGGACCTGAAGGTCCCTAGGGATCGGGAATCTCGGTATTACCCGGCTTTCCTTAAGCCCTACGTCCGCCGCCTGGTGGACGTGGGGGAAGTGGCGGTAGCCCTTTACGCCGCCGGGGTCAGTCAGCGCAAGGCGGCCGAGATACTGAGCCTGCTCTTAGGCCACCGCTACTCCCACGAGACCCTGAGCGCCCTGACGGACGAGGTCCTGGAGGCGGCAGGAGCCTTCCGCACCCGGCCTTTGCCCGAGGAGATGGCCTTCGTCTACCTGGACGGGCTTTCCCTAAAGGTCTTCAGGGAAGGAGAAGGGATCGTACGGGAAAGCGTGTATGTGGCCCTGGGCATCGCCCCTAATGGGGAGAGGCGGGTCCTGGGGTTTTGGCTGTTGCCCACGGAGAGCGCCCTGGGATGGGAGGGGGTCCTGGGG
>NZ_AUIW01000022.1 GCF_000423905.1 Thermus antranikianii DSM 12462
TTTTCCATGCGGGAGTAGCTCAGTCGGTAGAGCACGACCTTGCCAAGGTCGGGGTCGCGGGTTCAAGTCCCGTCTCCCGCTCCACGTAAGCCCCCGGACGCTAGGTTCTGGGGGTTTTTATTTGACGCTCTCGTCGGAGAGCCAGTCGGCCCAGGTTTCCAGGTGGGCGCTATCGGAAACGGCGAGGACCTCCCGCTCGGGCAGGAGGATCCGGGTGATGGAGGTGTTGGGGATGTGGAAGCGCCGCCAGGCGTCGCCCTCGAGGTCCAGGGCCATTTTCAAGGCGGCGCGGATCACGCCTCCATGGGTCACCAGGAGATGCCGGCCGGGTGGGAGGGTTTCGAGGAAAGCTTCCAGGCGCCGGGCCAGGTCCGCCATGCTTTCCCCACCAGGGCGGGGGGTATGCCAGGGATCCCTTTGGGCAGCCCGGATGAACTCGGGGTAACGGACCTCCGCTTCCTCCCGGCTCAGGCCGGCCAAGGCGCCCACGTCGATTTCCCGCAAAAGGGGGGTGGTTTCCAAGGGAAGGCCCAGCACCGCCGCCAGGGGCTCGGCGGTTTCCCGGGCCCGGCGGAGGTCGGAGGCGTAGAGCCCGTGAAAGGGAAGCTGGCTTCGGGAAAGGCGCTGGGCCAGGCGAAAGGCCTGGCCGATCCCCGCAGGGGAGAGGGGTACATCCAGGTGGCCCTGGAAGCGCTTCTTGACGTTCCACTCGGTTTCCCCGTGGCGGATGAGCCAGAGCTCTTTCATACCAGCCGAACTCCGGAGCCTGCCACCACCCGTCCCACTGGGAAGCTTTCCACTAGTTCTTGAGCTCTTTGGGCCTCTTTTTCCGGCAGAACCAGGATAAGCCCAAGGCCCATGTTGAAGACCCGGTACATCTCCTCCTCCGGTATGTTTCCCAGGCGTTGCAGGTAGGGGAAGATAGGGGGGATGGGCCAGCTTCCCTTTTGGATCTCCGCTCCCAGGCCCTGGGGAAGAGCCCGGGGCAGGTTTTCCGGGAGGCCGCCCCCGGTGATGTGGGCGATGGCGTGGATCCTCACCCCAGCTTCCTTGAGCGTTAGGAACTCCTTGAGGTAAGCCCGGTGGGGGCGGAGGAGGGCTTCTTTTAGGCTTTCCCCAAGCTCGGGTATGGGCGCCTCGAGGTCCAGCCCTTCCACCACCTTCCGGATCAGGGAGTAGCCGTTGGTGTGGGGGCCGGAGGAGGGAAGGGCCAGGAGGAGATCCCCTTCCTGGACCCTTTCCGGGCCCAGGATTTCCTCCTTCTCCACCACGCCCACCAGGGTGCCCGCCACATCCCAGGCCCCTTCCCGGTAGACCCCGGGCATCTCGGCGGTCTCCCCGCCCAGAAGGGGAATGCCCAGGGCCTTACAGGCCTCGGCTAGGGAGGTGAGGAGCGCGGAGAGCACCTCCTCCTCCAGGCGGCTTGCCGCCAGGTAGTCCATGAAGAAGAGGGGCAGGGCTCCCTGGGCCAGGAGGTCGTTCACGGAGTGGTTTACCAGGTCAAAGCCCAGCCCGGACACATTGCCCACCTGGAGGGCCAGGAGGGTCTTGGTGCCCACCCCATCCGTGGTGGCCACCAGGACAGGCTCCTTCATTTCCTTTAGCCCCCCGGCGTCGAAAAGCCCCCCAAAGGCTCCAAGCCCCCGTAACACCTTGGAGGTATAGGTGGCGACAATGGCCTCCTTGGCCCTTTTCAGGGCTTCCGCCTTGGCCTCGATGTGCACCCCGGCTTCCTCGTAACGCATCGGCCTTATCCTATCCCAAGGGCCTCGAGGAGAAGCCTTCGCACCAAGTCGGGCTTGGCCTGGCCCTTGGTCCTCCGCATTACCTGGCCCAAAAGGGCGTCCAGGGCTTTGAGCTTGCCCTGGCGCACGCTTTCTGCTGCCTCGGGCATGGCGGCGATCACCTCGGTCACCACAGCCCTCAAGGCTCCCTCGTCCGCCACCACCCTTAGGCCCCGCTCCCGCACCAGGGCCTCGGGATCCTTGCCCTCCAGCACCTCGGGCAGAAGCTCCTTGGCCACCCGGCTGGTGATCTCCCCCCGCTCAAAGAGGGCCACCAGGCGGGCGAGGCCTTCTGGGGTAAGGCGGGTTTGCTCCAAGGTAAGCCCTCGTTCGTTCAAGAGCCCGGCCACGTCCGCCAAAAGCCAGTTGGCCAGGGCCTGGGGAGAGGCTTGGCCCAGGCTTAGGGCTTGGTCCAGGAAGCGGGCCAGGGAAGGGGTGTAGGCCAGGACCTCGGCGTCCTGGGCCTTGATTCCCAAGGCCCGGTAGCGCCCTTCCTTTTCCCAGGGGAGTTCGGGGAGGTCTTGCCGGATGGCCTCGAGCCACTCCCGGGAGATGGGCACCGGGGGGATGTCGGGCTCGGGGAAGTAGCGGTAGTCCGCCTCCTCCTCCTTGGTGCGCAGGGGATAGGTCTTGCCGCTTCCCTCCTCAAAGCCCATGGTGGCCTGTTTGACCCTCTCCCCCCGCCTCAGGATCTCGGTTTGGCGGCGGATCTCGTACTCCAGGGCCCGTTGCACGCTCTTAAAGGAGTTCAGGTTTTTGATCTCCACCTTGGTGCCCAAAGGTTCCCCCGCGCGGCGCAGGGAAACGTTCACGTCGGCCCTCATTTTCCCTTCCTCGGGGCTGGCCTCGGAGATGCCTAGGGTCTGGACCAGGGCTTGGATGCGCTGCAGGAAAAGCCGGGCCTCCTCGGGGCTTTTGAGGTCGGGTTCGGTGACAAGCTCGATCAAGGGGCTTCCCGCCCGGTTCAGGTCCAGAAGGGTGCGGTCTTCCAGATGGAGGCTTTTCCCGGCATCCTCCTCCAGGTGGAGGCGCTTAATGCGCACGGTTCTTTCCCCTAAGGGCAGGCTACCTCCCTGGCCCAGGGGGAGGTCATACTGGCTGATCTGGTAGTTCTTGGGCAGATCGGGATAGAAGTAGTTCTTGCGATGGAAGACCAGCTTCTCCGGAATCCGGCTTCCCAGGGCCAGGGCGAGCCTGAGCCCGAACTCCACCGCCTTCTTATTGGGCACGGGCAGGGCCCCGGGTAACCCCAGGCACACGGGGCAGGTGTGGGTGTTGGGGGGGGCACCGAAATAATCGGCCTGGCACCCGCAGAAGGCCTTGGTCCGGGTCTTTAAGTGCAGGTGGACCTCGAGGCCGATGGCCGCCTCGTACATGGCCTAAAGTTTACCAAGCCCCCTGGGTACTTAAGGGCGCTTGCTCCCCTCCTGCACCCCGGCCAGGCGCATGAACTCCTTGGGGTCCACCGCCCGGCTCAAGCCCATCTCGTAGGTGATCAGCTTGCGCTTGTAGAGATCCGCCAGGCAGGCATCCATGGTGATCATCCCGTACTGGCCCCCGGTCTGGATGACGCTCCGGAGCTGGTGGCTTTTGCCCTCCCGGATCAAGGCCCTTACCGCAGGGGTGGCGATCATGAGCTCGTAGGCCAAGACCCTTCCGCCCCCGAAGGCCTTGGGCAGAAGCTGCTGGGTGAGCACCGCCACCAGGTTGTTGGAAAGCTGCACCCGCACTTGCTCCTGCTGGTTTTCCGGGAAGACGTCGATGATGCGGTCGATGGTCTCGGGGGCAGAGTTGGTGTGCAGGGTGCCCATGACCAAATGCCCGGTTTCCGCGGCGGTGATGGCGGCGGCGATGGTCTCGTAGTCCCGCATCTCCCCCACCAGGATCACATCCGGGGCCTGGCGGAGAACGCTTCTAAGCGCCTTGTGGAAGCTGTGGGTATCGGAGCCGATCTCCCGCTGGTTGACGATGGCCTTTTTGTGCTTGTGGAAGAACTCTATGGGGTCCTCAATGGTCACGATGTGCACGGGCTTGCGTTCGTTGATGTAGTCGATCATGGAGGCTAAGGTGGTGCTCTTCCCCGACCCAGTGGGCCCCGTGACCAGGACCAGGCCCCTGGGAGCCATGGCGATCTCGGCGATGGTCTTGGGCAAGCCGAGTTCCTCAAAGCTCTTGATGGTGGCGGGCACCACCCTTAGGACCCCCCCCACGCTTCCCCGTTGGAGGAAAACGTTTACCCGGTACCGCCCTTTTCCGGGGAGGCTGAAGGAGAAGTCCAGCTCCTTTTCCTCTTCAAAGATCCGCTGCTGCTTTTCGTCCATGAGGGCGTACATGAGCCGGCGGGTATCCTGGGGAGAAAGGGGCTCGTACTCCGTGGGGTGGAACTCTCCGTCCACCTTGATCATGGGGGGAAGGCCCACGGTGATCACCAAATCGCTGGCCCCTCGCTCTACAGCCAGGGTCAGAAGATCGACGATGTCCGGTGTTTTCGCCATAACTAACCCCTTTATTCAATGGTACGCGCCAGGACCTCCTCGAGGGTGGTGATTCCCTGGAGGGCCTTGTAGATGCCGTCCTCCCGCAGGGTTTTCATGCCCTTTTTCCTGGCGATCTCCTTGATCTCCGTGGCCGACTTGCCGGCCACGATGGCGTGGCGGATCTCGTCGTCCACCACCAAAAGCTCGTGGATGGCGTAGCGCCCCTTATAGCCCGTTCCCCCGCAGCGCTCGCATCCCATCCCCTTGTAGAGCTTGGCCCCTTGGATCTCCTCTTCGGAAAGGCCTAAGCGCCGCAGGACCTCGGGGTCGGGCTTCACCTCTACCTTGCAGTGGTCGCAGATCTTCCGCACCAGACGCTGGGAGAGAACCCCGATGAGGGCGGCGGAGATGTTGAAAAGCTCCACCCCCATCTCGTCCAGGCGGGTGATGGCCTGGGCGGCGTCGTTGGTGTGCAGGGTGGCGATGACCAGGTGGCCGGTGAGAGCGGCCTCGGTGGCGATCTTGGCGGTTTCCGAGTCCCGGATCTCCCCCACCATGATGATGTCCGGGTCCTGCCTTAGGAAGGCCCTGAGGGCCCGGGCAAAGGTGAGGCCAGCTTGGGGGTTCACCTGGGTCTGGTTGATGCCGGGGATCTCGTACTCCACGGGGTCCTCGATGGTCTGGGTGTTCTTGTCGGGGGTGGCGATGCGCTTGAGGATGGAGAAGGTGGTGAAGCTTTTGCCGCTTCCGGTGGGCCCGGTGATGAGGAAGATGCCGTAGGGCTTGGAGATCACCTCCTGGAAGCGCTCAAAGACCCCAGGGGCGAAGCCCAGGCCCTCGATCTCGGGGATGTCGGCGGCCTTTTTCAGAAGGCGCATCACCGCCTTTTCCCCGTAGACCGTGGGCAGGGTGGAGAGGCGGAGGTCCACGTCGATGGAACCTTCCCGGTAGCGCACCCGCCCGTCCTGGGGCAGGCGCCTTTCGGCGATGTTGAGGCCGCCCATGATCTTGACCACGCTGATGATGGAGTTTAGGGCCCCCTTGGGCAGGGTGGTGTACTGGCGCAAGACCCCGTCGATGCGAAGGCGCACCAGGACGTCGGACTGGCGGGGTTCTATGTGGATGTCGGAGGCATCCTGCAGGAAGGCCTCCCGGATTACCTGTTTGACAAACTTCTGGGCGGCGCTTTCGTCCAGCTCAGGGGTGACGGCTTCCTCCTCCTCCTGGTAGCCCTTGGACAGCTCCTTGGCGATCTCGCCGAGTTCCTCCTTGCCGTAGAAGCGTTCGATGAGCTTGGTGATGGCGGCCTCCGTGGCCACGGCGGGCTGAACCTCGTAGGCCAGGCCCTTGCGCTTAAGGGCCAAGCGCACGTCGTCCAGGGCCAGGATGTTCCTGGGATCCTTCATGAGGAGGACCAGGGTCTTGCCCTCCAGGCGGTGGGGGAAGATCCCGTACCGCCGGGCCAGGTCCTCGGGGAGGAGGAGGGCGGCCCCGGGATCCGGAGGGTTCTCCTCGGGGTTGATGTAGGCGTAGCCCAGCTGGGTGGCCACCGCCTGGGCCAGGGCTTCGGGCCTGAGCTTGCCCGAGGCCACCAGGGTGTCCTCGAGGCGGCCTCCACCCTGGCGTTGCTTCTTCAGGGCTTCCTCCACGTCCTCGGGCCGGGCCAAGCCCAGCTCCACCAGGATCTCCCCCAGGGGCTTGGCCTTGGGCAGACGCCTTTGCACCTCGAGGGCCTCTCTTAAATCCTCCCGGCTCAGGCGCCCCTCCTGGACCAGGACCTCCCCCAGGCGGCTTTTTTCCGGATAGGCCTGGTGGAAAAGGGCTTCCCACTCCTTGGGAAGGGTGAGGAAGAAGCGGGCGGGGCGCCCAAGGAGCTCCGCCACTGCCTCCTTGTGACGGGGATCGGCGAGGACCACCTCCACCTCCCCGTTGTTGAAGCCCACGGGCACGGCGCTATAGCGCAGGGCATCCGAGCGCAGGAGAAGGTTGGTGGCGGCCGGATCGGGGGATAGGCCCTGGGTGGAGGGGAGAAATTCCATTCCCTTCTGCTCGGCCAAAACCCGGTAGAGGACTTCCTCGGGTAGCCCCTTTCGCACCAGGATGCGGCCCAGGAGATCCCCGGTCTTTTCCTGCTCCACCAGGGCTTCCTCCAGGGTGTTCCGGTCCAGGAGGCCCTTTTCCACCAGAAGCTCGCCCACCCTCAGCTCCTCCCGGCTGGGGCCGCTGGGGGGAGGGGGTAGGGGCAGGTTGAGCTCGGGGTAGTGCTTGGCCAAGGCGTAGAGGAAGGCGCTCTTGGTGGCCTGGTAGGGTTCCACCACCATCCCGGTGAGGTCCTCCACCTCCTCGAGGGCCAAGGTGTCCAGGGGGTTTACGAAGGCCACCCGCACCACCCCTGCCTCCTCGTCCAGGGCGAAGGGGATGGCCTGGAGTTCCTTGGCCTTCTCCGCCGGCAGGAGGGCCTTCACCTTGGGGGGGATCTCCAAAGTGTGGAGCTCCACCAGGGGGATGCCGAAGTGGTCCTCGATGGCCTGGGCGATCCGCCTTTCCGAAAGCAGCCCCGAGTCCACGATGACCTCGGCCAAGGAACCCCCCACCTCCCGGTGCTTCTCCAGGGCCATCTGCAGCTCCTCGTCGGTGAGGAGGCCGGCATCCAATAGGATGGCACCTAGCCGTTTGTCCCCGATGGTGAGCACGCTCATCCCAATCCTCCCCGTGGCCTTCTGAATGGAGTCTCCAGCATCCGTATGAAACGGGTGTAAAAGAATTCCCTTTCCCGCAAGGGGGGTACCAAAACGGTGTAGGCTCCCACCAGGTTGCCCCCAAGGACGTCGGTGAAGATCTGGTCCCCCACCACCGCCACCTCCTTGGGAGGAAGGCCTAGGGCCTTCAGGGCCCTTTGAAACCCGAGCCAGGGTTTGAGGGCTGGGGCGTGGCCAGGGAGGCCGAGCCTTCCCTGGATCCGGGCGAAGCGGTCGGGGAGGGCGTTGGAGAGGAGGTAGACGGGAACCTCGGCCTTTAGGGCCTCCAGCCAGGCTTGGTGCTCGGGCAAGGGTTCCTCCTCCCCATAGGGCAGGAGGGTGTTGTCCAGATCCAGGATAACCCCCTTTAGGCCCCGTTCCTCGAGCCACTTCGGGGTTAGGTGGAGGAGGGAGGGCAGGACCGCCCGGGGGAAGAGCATAGCCTTATTGTGGCACGGCAGGGTGAACAGGCCCTTAACGGGGGAGCATGACGAGTCCCCACATCCGTCCCGTCTTTCCCTGGTCGCGGCGGTGGGAGAAGAGGGTGGGTTCGCAGTGGGTGCAAAGGCCTACCCGGTAGATCCTTTCCCGGGAAAGCCCAGCCCTTTCGGCTTGGAGAAGGAGGGCCCTTTCCAGATCCAGAAGGTACTTGCCCGGGGCTTTGGGGTCCGGGGTAAAGGTATGGAGGCCCGCTTGGGCAAACCGCTCCGCCACCTCTTCTCCCACCTGGTAGCACCGGCCTCCGATGCCGGGGCCGATGGCCAGGTGGACCTCCTTGGGATCCAGGCCCAGGTTTTCCAACCGCTCCAAGGCCCGGGGGAGGATCCCCCCCACCACTCCCCGCCAGCCCGCGTGGAGGGCCGCCACCGCCCCTTTGGGGTGGTAGAGCAGAAGGGGGTAGCAATCCGCCACCCCCACCCTGAGGAGGAGGCCAGGGGTGCGGGTGAGGAGGCCATCCCCCTCCCAAACCCCGGGGCCTTCCACCAGGTGGATCTCCGTGCCGTGCACCTGCTTGAGCCCGGCCACGGGGGGATGGCCGAATCGGGAGAGGACCCGCCTTTGGTTCTCGGCCACCCGTTCGGGGTCGTCCCCGGTGGCCGCGGAAAGGTTCAAGCTTTGAAAGGGCCCTTGGGAAACCCCGCCCAGGCGGGTGGTGAAGCCATGGGGCACGGGCAGGGGGGTGGTGAGGAGGGGAACCATGGCTCTATTGTGCCCTGGGGTTCCGCAAAGCGTGCCCTTACCCCTATTCTTCACAGGCTCAGGTGTATACTATAACCCCATGAAGACGGACCGGAACCAGCTCCGCTTCAACCAGGTTCTCCTCACCCTTCTTCTCCCCCTGGCGGCGCTTTTGGACCTGCCCCTTCTGGTCTATCTCCTTTTCCTCCTCATGGTAAGCCAGCATACCCCTTGGGATCTGATGGTGGCCTTGAAGCGGGTCTTGGGCATCCCGGCCAAGCCGGTGGAGGAGGATCCCAGGCCCCACCGCTTCGCCCGCACCTTGGGGGCGGTGTTTTTGGGGCTTTCCTCCCTCTTCCTCCTTCTCGGGCTCAAGGGGGTGGGGTACGCCTTGGCCCTGGTGGTGGCCCTTTTGGCCTTCGTCAACCTGGCCTTCGGCTTCTGCCTGGGTTGCTTCCTCTACCTGCACCTGCGTTACGCCCGGGCCCTTTTCACCGGGAAATAGCCTCCAGAAGGCGCACCATCTCGATGGCGGTGAAGACCGCCTCAGCTCCCTTGTTCCCTGCTTTGCCCCCGGCCCTTTCCTGGGCTTCCTCCGGGGTGTTGGTGGTAAGGACGCCGAAGATGATGGGTTTTTCCGTCTGAAGCATGGCCTGCATGAGGCCAGAAGCAGCCTGGGCGGCCACGTACTCGAAATGGGGGGTTTCCCCCCGCACCACAGCGCCTAAAGCCACCACCGCATCCACGTCGGGGCGCAGGGCCAGGCGCTTGGCCACCAGGGGTAGCTCAAAGGAACCCGGCACCCAGGCCACCAGAACCTCGGCGGGGTCTCCGCCCAGGCGGGCGTAGGCCTCGAGGGCCCCTTCCAGGAGGAGCTTGGTCACCCGTTCGTTGAAGCGGCCCACGGCGATGGCCAGGCGTACCCCTTTGGCGGTAAGGATGGGGGAGAGGGTCTTGGGCTTCATGGTCCCAATATACTTTGGGGGTGGAGCGGTATCTCCTGGTGGCCTTGGGCGGGGCCTTGGGCTCCGCCTTGCGCTATGGGCTTGGGGCCTGGGTGCAGGCCCTTACCGGGCCCAGCTTCCCCTATAGCACCCTCTTGATCAACGCTTTGGGCAGTTTCCTCATCGGCGTGGTGATCCGCCTGTCCCTGGAGGGGGCCCTTTCCGGGGAGGGGCGCCTCTTCCTGGCGGTAGGGGTGTTGGGGGGGTTCACCACCTTCTCCACCTTTAGCTACGAGACCCTGGCCCTCATCCAGGATGGCGAGGCGTGGAGGGCCTTTTTATACGTCTTTTTCAGCGTCTTCCTGGGCCTTTTCCTGGTGCTCCTGGGCTACCGCCTGGGCGGGGCCCTGGTAGCCTAGGGGTATGAAGCTGGAAGGGGAGGCCAAGCTCCTGCGCGTCTTTGTGGGGGAGTCGGACCGGCATGGGGGGAGGCCCCTCTATGAAGCCATCGTCCTCGAGGCCAAGCGCCAGGGCCTGGCCGGGGCCACGGTGTTCAAGGGCTTCATGGGCTTCGGTGCCCACTCCCGCATCCACACCGCCAAGGTGCTCCAGCTCTCCGAGGACCTGCCCGTCATGATCGAGATCGTGGACACCGACGAGAAGATCCGGGCCTTTCTGCCCGTGTTGGAGGGGATGGTGAAGGAGGGGCTGGTGACCCTGGAGAAGGTGGAGGTCATCCGCTACCGAAGCCGGTGATCCAGGGCGCTTTCTTTTCCTGGGGGCTGGTCTAGCCTGAAGGTATGGAGAGGATTCCCCCGGGCCAGGTGGTCACGGAGCGGTTCCCTATCCTCACCTATGGGGAGGAGCCCAGGGTTTCCCCCGAGGAGTGGCGGTTTTCCCTCTTCGGCCTGGTGGAGGAGCCTTTCACCCTCACCTACCCGGAGCTCCTCCGCCTGCCCCAGGTGGAGGTGGTGCGGGACTTCCACTGCGTCACCCGCTGGAGCCGCCTGGATGTGGCCTGGCGGGGGGTGCGGGTGAGGGACCTTTTGCTGAAGGCCAAGCCCAAGCCCCAGGCGGTGGCCGCCTTGGTTCACAGCTACGGAGGCTACACCACCAACCTCTTCCTGGAGGACCTCCTGCGGGAGGATGTCCTCCTCGCCCATACCCTTTTCGACAAGCCCCTGCCTTTGGAGCGGGGTGGGCCGGTGCGCCTGGTGGTGCCCCACCTCTACGCCTGGAAAAGCGCCAAGTGGGTGCGGGGCATTGAGCTTCTGGACCACTTGGAGCTGGGGTTTTGGGAAAAACTGGGCTACCACTTCCGGGGCGACCCCTGGCGGGAGGAGCGCTTTCAGGAGGGTCCCATCCCCGCCGCCAGCCTGAGGTTCCAAAGCCGAAAAGGAGGGAGGGAAGGATGACGGCTCTGGAGCAAGCCCGCATGGATGTGGAGGAGGCCTTGCGCCGTTACTGGGAGTGCGTGAAGGCGGAGGAGGAGGAGTACGCCGAGGACTACGAGCGGGTCACCTTTATGGAGTACGAGGCCCCCGCTCCCGATCCCTGTGCCGAGGCCTTTTCCCGGCTGGTGGCGGCGGTGCGGGCCTACGAGAGGGCCTCGGGGCGGCGGGATGACCTGGACCTGGGCGCGCTGAGGAACCGGGTTTACGAGGCCCTGGACAGAGGGTAGGCTTGGGCCCTGCCTCCCTGGAAGTAATGGGCCTCTTGGTATCCGAGGTTGAGGAGAAGATCCACCGCCTCTTTGAAGGCGTACCCCACCTGGGGGGGCTGGTGGGCGTCGGAGCCCAGCACCACCCCGATCCCGAGCTCTCGGGCCCGCCGTAGGAGGGCGGGGGCTGGGTAGATCTCCTGGGCCGGGTTCCGGAGCCCGGCGGTGTTCACATCCAGGAGAAGCCCCTCCTCCGCTATGGCTCTAAGGGCGGGTTCGGCCAACTCCACGAGAGCTTCCTCCGGAAGGCGGTGGCCGAACTTCTTGGGCAGGTCCAGGTGCCCGATAGCGTGAAAGAGGCCACTTCTTGCCGCTTTTTCCACCTCCTGGAAGTAGGCCTGGAAGACCCCCTTCAGATCTCGCCAGGTGTACTCCTCCTGGTGGTCGGGATGGTCCAGGGGCCAGGCCCCCAGGTAGTGGACGCTGCCGATCACGTAGTCGAAGGGGTAGCCTTTAAGCAGGGTCCGCACGAACTCCTCCGTGCCCTCGTGGAAGTCGGCTTCCAGACCGATCCCCACGTAGAGGTCTGGGTGATCCTCCCGGATTTTCTCCAGGGCCAGGAGGTAAAAGGGTAAGGCCTCGAGGCGCATGCGGCTCATGGGATCGTACCAGGAAGGCATGGGGCTGTGGTCGGTGAAAACCAGGCCCTTCAGCCCTGCCTTCCGGGCGTAAAACAGGTACTCCCCCGGAGCCCCCTGAGCATGGCCGCAAAGGGGGGTATGGACGTGGCTATCCACCATGTACCGATTCTATCCGAAGAAGGGTTCCTTCCCAGGTGTAGGCGACCACCCTTTGCCCCAGGGCCTGGGACAGATCCAGGGAGAGGAAGGGATCCTCCAGGAGCCCTCCTTCAAGCGGAGGGAGGGTGGTCACCTCCTGCACCAGAACGGTCAGGGCTGAGGGAAAAAGGGCGGGGTAGCGTTCCAGGATGGCTTCTACCCGGAAGGCTTCGGCCCAAAGCCGCTTCACAGCGAAAAGGGCCTCCTGTGGGTTCCGGGCCAGGCGGTAGGTTCCTTCCCCTGCCCGGCGGACGAGGAAGGGTCCCTTGCCCTCGAGGGTTTCCAGGAAGGCTTCAGCCCGCTCAGGGAGAAGGTAGCTTTCCCGCACCGCCCGCTTTGCCTCCTCCGCCGCCAGCAGCAACCTTTCCTCATCCACGCGCACGCCAAAGACTCCCTGAAAAAGCCTACCGATGCGCTCGGCAAGGTTGTTGAGGCGGGCGAACTCCTCCCAAAGCCCCACTACCCAGGTTTTCCCCACGGGGAAACCCAGGTCCTGGGCCTGCCTCAGGAGGAGAACCTCTCCCTGGCCTTCCGCTTGGGCCAAGGGGGTTAGTCCAGGGCTCGCCATAGGTACCAAGCCAGGTGGCTGCGGTAGGGCCGGAAGGCCTCGCCGAAAGCAGGAAGCGCCAGGGCTTCCACACCGAAGAGCGCCTGGGCTGCCCGGCGTAGACCCAGGTCTCCCACAGGCCAGACATCGGGCCGCCTCAGGCCGAACATGAGGAACATATCCACCGTCCAGGGGCCTATGCCTTGTACCGGCAGAAGCCTTTCCTTGACCGCTTCGTCCTCCAGGGAGTCCAACCCGTCCAGAAGCCCTTCCAGGCTCCTAGCGGCCAGGTCCCGAAGGGCCTGGGCCTTGGCGTGGGAAAGCCCCGCCTGGCGGAGGAGGGCGAGGGGTACTTGGAGGAGGGCTTCAGGATGGGGCTCTACCTTGGACCAGAGCCGGGCGCTGATGGCGGCTGCTGCTTTGCCCGAAAGCTGCTGGGCCACGATGCTTTCGGCCAGCACCTTGAAGGGTTCTTCCCGGGGTGCCACATGGGGTAGGAAGGGGGCAGGGCCGAAGCGGCGGTAGAACTCCGCCAGGATCAGATGCTCAAACAAAGCGTACCCCTTCGGCCCGGGTTACCTTGCCCTGGTAGAGGAAGGTGATCTGGCGCAAGGTGGCCTGAAGGTCAAAGGGCGTGAGGGCGCTGGTGGCGTCCTCCGGGAGGACCACCCGGTACCAGCGAAGGGCGGCGGAGCCTGCGGTGTGGAGCACGCAGATGTTGGCCACGGTGCCCGTCACCACCACGTGCTTTATCCCCCAAAGGTGCAGGTAGTGGTCCAGGGGGGTGCCGTAGAAGGCGTCGTAGCGCACCTTCTGGATGATCAGGTCCCCCGGCTCAGGGCGGAGGTCCTCCAGGATCTCCGCCCCCCAGGTGCCCGCCACCGCATGCCGGGGCCAGATCTGGAACTCGGGGTCGTCCTCCCGGTGCCAGTCCTGGGTGTAGACCACCTTGGCCCCCGCCTGCCGCGCCCTTTCCAGAAGAAGCCGGATGGCCGGAACGCTTTTAGGGGCATCGGGCACGAAAAGGGCACCTTGAGGGTGGGCGAAGTCGTTTTGCATGTCCACCACGATCAAGGCGGTTTCCTTGGCGGGAAGCTCCAGGCTTTCCACCTTGGGGATTTCCGGAACTTCTACCATACCCTTATTTTGCCACCTTGACCCGGGGGAGGGGAGGGGCTACACTCTAGCGCATGAAAATACGGGACCTCCTAAAGGCGCGCAAGGGGCCCCTCTTCTCCTTTGAGTTCTTCCCCCCCAGGACCCCGGAAGGGGAAGAGGCCCTTTTCCGCACCATGGAGGAGCTTAAGGCCTTCCGGCCCGCCTTCGTCTCCATCACCTACGGGGCCATGGGGAGCACCCGGGAAAGGAGCGTCCTCTGGGCGAAGCGGATCCTGGACCTAAAGCTAAACGCCCTCGCCCACCTCACCGTGGCCGGGCAAAGCCGGGAGGAGGTGGCGGAGGTCCTGGACCGCTTCGTGGAGGCGGGGGTGGAGAACATCCTGGCCCTTAGAGGCGACCCTCCCCAAGGGGAACGGGTCTTTAGACCCCATCCCGAGGGGTTCCGCTACGCTTCCGAGCTGGTGGCCTATATTCGTGCCCGCTACGGGGAGGAGCTCTCCGTGGGCGGGGCCGCCTACCCCGAGGGGCATCCGGAAAGCAGGAGCCTCGAGGCCGACCTGCGCCATTTCAAGGCCAAGGTGGAGGCGGGGCTGGACTTCGCCATCACCCAGCTTTTCTTCAACAACGCCCACTACTTCGGCTTCCTGGAAAGGGCCAGGAGGATGGGCATAGAGATCCCCATCCTCCCCGGCATCATGCCCGTAACCAACTACGCCCAGCTCCGCCGCTTCACCGAGGTCTGCGGGGCCAGCATCCCCGGGCCCCTTCTTTCCAAGCTGGAAAGGTACCAGGGGGATCCTAAGGCCATCCTGGAGATCGGGGTGGAGCACGCCACCCGCCAGGTGGCAGAGCTTTTGGAGGCCGGGGTGGAGGGAGTGCACTTTTACACCCTCAACAAAAGCCCGGCCACCCGCATGGTTTTGGAGAGGCTCGGCTTTAAGCCCCAGCCTTAAACCCCGATGGCCTCCCCGAAGGTGGCCAGGTGGGCCGCCTGGCCCCGCTGGGCAAGAAGCCGCTGAAGCTCTCCTAGCTTCTCCTCTTCCCCGTGCACCAGGGCTACCCGGGGCTGCCCTTCCAGCCAGTCCAGAAGCTCATCCTGCCCCGCATGCCCCGAGAAGCCGCCCAGGGTGTGGACGCTGGCCCTAAGGGGTACCTCCTGCCCCAGAAGGCGGATGCGCTCGGGCCTTTGGATGATCTCGGCTCCCAGGCCCCCTCGAGGCTGGTAGCCCACGAAGACCAAGGTGTTCTTAGGATCGGAAAGGCCGTGCTTCAGGTGGTGGAGGATCCGCCCCCCGGTGAGCATGCCGCTTCCCGCGATGATCACCATGGGGCCGGGCTCGCGGTTTAAGGCCTTGGATTCCTCCACGCTTTCCACCACCCGAAGCCCCCGGGGGCGGAAGGGATTCTTCCCCGCCAGGAAGTAGGCCTGCACCTCCTCGCTGAAGTAGCGCACCAGCTGGGGATAGAGGTCAAGGACCCGCTCGGCCATGGGGGAGTCCAGGTAGATGGGGGCCTCGGGCAGGCGGTGGCCGTTTTCATAGAGGAGGAAAAGGATTTCCTGGGCGCGCTCCACGGCAAACGAGGGGATGAAGACCTTGCCGCCTTGGCCCAGGGTTCGTTTTAGGATCTCCAAAAACTCCTGCACCGTGGCGGCAAAGGACCGGTGGGGCCGGTCCCCGTAGGTGCCCTCGCAGAGGATCAGATCCGCCTTGGGGGGTGAGGAGGGGTCGGGGAGGACGGTCTTTTGCCTGTTGCCCAGGTCCCCGCTATAGACCAGGGTCTTCCCCTCCCCCTGGACCACCACGAAGGCGCTTCCCGGAAGGTGTCCCGCCTGGCCGAAGGTGAGGGCGAGGTCTCCCAGCCTGAGCCATTCCCCGTACTCCAGGAGGCGGACGTGGCGGAGGGCCTCCTCCACATCCTCCTCCTCGAAAAAGGGGGTTTCCATGACCTTGAGGGCGTCCTCGAGGACGATCTGCATCAGCAAAAAAGTGGCCTGGGTGGCGTAGACCGGCCCCCTATACCCCTCCCGGAAAAGCTTGGGCAGACGGCCCACGTGGTCCAGGTGGGCGTGGGTGAGGACCACGGCGTCCACCGCCTGGGGGTCAAAGCCAAAGGGGGCGTGGTTCTTCTCTTCCCCGTGCCCCTGGAACATGCCGCAGTCCAGGAGGATCCGCCTGCCCTCGGCCAACAGGAGGTGGCAGCTTCCCGTGACCTCCCGAGCGGCGCCAAAAGGTACGATGCGCATGCCTTTATCTTGACACTCACCTGTGGGTGTGCTAGCCTATTCCCTCGGACAGGGTCCTATCCCCCGTCCTGCCACCCTAGCTCAACAGGCAGAGCACCCGACTTGTAATCGGGGGGTTGGGGGTTCAACTCCCCTGGGTGGCTCCAAGCGGGCGTGGGCAGGTGCCCGAGCGGCCAAAGGGGACGGTCTGTAAAACCGTTGGCGCATGCCTTCGCTGGTTCGAATCCAGCCCTGCCCACCAAAGGTGTGCCCAGCACACCCTCATGCGGGAGTAGCTCAGTTGGTAGAGCATCGGCTTCCCAAGCCGAGGGTCGCGGGTTCGAGTCCCGTCTCCCGCTCCACGAGCTCGCGTAGCTCAGCAGGTAGAGCACACCCTTGGTAAGGGTGAGGTCGCCGGTTCGAGCCCGGCCGCGAGCTCCATCTTTTTGTCTGCCCTGGGCTTAAGGCCCCCAGGGCGGCTTTTGCGTGCAAGAAAGAAGGAGGAACCATGGCCAAGGGCGAGTTTATCCGTACGAAGCCTCACGTGAACGTGGGGACGATTGGGCACGTGGACCACGGGAAGACGACGTTGACTGCGGCGTT
>NZ_AUIW01000023.1 GCF_000423905.1 Thermus antranikianii DSM 12462
CCTTTCAAAATCCCGCGCCGCCTTTGGGCGGCAGGGGATCCAAGCTGGGGTGGCCATCAGGGCAAGGAGGGTCAAGACCTCGGACGATTGGGACCGGTCAGCTCAACGCCTCGCGGCGCTTACACCTCCGGCCCATCCACCGGGTCGTCTTCCCGGGTCCTTACCGGCTTGACGCCGTGGGAGGCCTCATCTTGGGGCGGGCTTCCCGCTTAGATGCTTTCAGCGGTTATCCCTCCCGCACATGGCTACCCAGCTTATGCCCCTGGAGGGACAGCTGGGAAACCAGAGGTGCGTCCCTTCCGGTCCTCTCGTACTAGGAAGAGCCCCCCTCAAGCCTCCTGCGCCCGTGGCGGATAGAGACCGAACTGTCTCACGACGTTCTGAACCCAGCTCGCGTGCCGCTTTAATGGGCGAACAGCCCAACCCTTGGGACCTTCTTCAGCCCCAGGATGCGACGAGCCGACATCGAGGTGCCAAACCTCCCCGCCGCTGTGGACGCTCGGGGGAGATCAGCCTGTTATCCCCGGGGTAACTTTTATCCGTTGATCGATGGCCCTTCCACACGGGACCACCGGTTCACTAGGCCCGGCTTTCGCCCCTGCTCGGCTTGCAGGCCTCACAGTCAGGCTCCCTTCTACCCTTGCGCTCTCCGGCGGATTTCCGTCCCGCCTGAGGGAACCTTTGGGCGCCTCCGTTACCCTTTAGGAGGCGACCGCCCCAGTCAAACTGCCCGCCAAGCGCTGTCCCCAATTCCTTGGGTTAGGCCCCCAGCCGCATCAGGGTGGTATTTCACCGGCGCCTCCACCGCCCCCGAAAGGGCGGCTTCACAGGCTCCCACCTATCCTACGCAGACGCGACCAAGAGCCAACACCAGGCTGCAGTAAAGCTCCACGGGGTCTTTTCGTCCTGCCACGGGTAGGCCGCATCTTCACGGCCAGTTCAATTTCACCGGGTCCCTCGCCGAGACAGCGCTCCGGTCGTTACGCTTTTCGTGCAGGTCGGAACTTACCCGACAAGGAATTTCGCTACCTTAGGACCGTTATAGTTACGGCCGCCGTTCACCGGGGCTTCGGTTCAGGGCTTGCACCCTTCCCCTTGACCTTCCGGCACCGGGCAAGCGTCGCTCCCTATACCTCCTCTTACGAGTTCGCAGAGAGCTGTGTTTTTGGTAAACAGTCGCCAGAGCCTGTTCACTGCGGCTCCCCAATGGTGCCCGGAGGCACCACCGGGAGCACCCCTTCTCCCGAAGTTACGGGGCCAACTTGCAGAGTTCCTTGGCGAGGGTTCTCCCGCGCGCCTGAGTGCTCTTGCACCCGCCCACCTGTGTCGGTTTCCGGTACGGGTTCCCATGGGTTGTGCTTAGAGGCTTTTCTTGGCTCCCTGGCTTCGGGGGGTTGTCACCCTCACGGGCTTCCCCACCACGCAGAGCTCCCGGGGAGCGGATTTGCCTACCCCCCACCCTGCGCTTCTGGCCGGGCTCGTCCATGGCTCCGGTCCCCCTAGCCTAGAGCGTCCCCCCATCGCACCCATGGGAAGGGCCGGAATATTAACCGGCTGCCCTTCGGCTACGCCTTTCGGCCTCACCTTAGGTCCCGCCTAACCCTACGCTGACGACCATTGCGTAGGAACCCTTGGGCTTACGGCGACAGGGATTCTCACCCTGTTTATCGTTACTCATGCCGGCATTCGCACTTCCCTTACCTCCAGCCGCCCTCGCGGACGACCTTCATCGGCATCGGGAACGCTCCCCTACCGCCTGGGGGATCACCCCCCAGACCCGCAGCTTCGGCGCTGGGCTTAAGCCCCGATCATTTTCGGCGCAGCGTCGCTCGACCAGTGAGCTATTACGCACTCTTTAAAGGATGGCTGCTTCTAAGCCAACCTCCTGGCTGTCTCAGCGACGCCACATCCTTTCCCACTTAGCCCAGACTTCGGGACCTTAGCTGGCGGTCTCGGTTGTTCCCGCGCTCGGACGCGGACGTTATCGCCCGCGCCCTCACTCCCAGGCTCCACCTGGGACCCTTCGGAGTTTGACAGGGTTTGGTAGGCTGGTGGGCCCCCTAGCCCTATCAGTGCTCTACAGGCCCCAGTCAGCGCCTGAGGCTGACCCTAAAGTCATTTCGGGGAGAACCAGCTATCTCCGGGTTCGGTTAGCTTTTCACTCCTAACCCCAGCTCATCCGAGGGGTTTGCATCCCCCACCGGTTCGGGCCTCCACTGGGCTTCACCCCAGCTTCACCCTGGCCAGGGCTAGCTCACCCGGTTTCGGGTCCACGGCCGCGGACTAACGCCCTGTTCGGACTCGGTTTCCCTACGCCTCCGCCTCAACGGCTTAAGCTCGCCCACGACCGTGAGTCGCCGGCTCATGCTTCAATAGGCACGCCGCAACCCCCAAAGGGGCCGCGACTGCTTGTAAGCCCACGGTTTCAGGCTCTATTTCACTCCCCTCCCGGGGTTCTTTTCACCTTTCCCTCACGGTACTGGTGCGCTATCGGTCACCCGGAGTACTTAGCCTTAGGCGGTGGTCCGCCCAGATTCCCCCATGGCTCCACGAACCACGGGGTACTCGGGTACCCTCACCTATCCCCTCCCCTTTCGCCTACAGGGCTTTCACCTTCTCTGGCGCTGCTTCCCAGCAGCTTCGGCTAGGGTCAGAGATTCGGCATCCGAGGGCCCCACTACCCCGCCCGGACAAGCCAGGCGGTTTAGGCTCTTCCCCTTTCGCTCGCCGCTACTCAGGGAGTCGCTTTCGCTTTCCTCTCCTCTGGGTACTGAGATGTTTCAGTTCCCCAGGTTCCCCCCGCCAAATCGGCGGTGACCCGTGTTCCCACGGGCCGGGTTCCCCCATTCGGACATCCAGGGATCAACGCCCGCTACCGGCTCCCCCTGGCTTATCGCAGGTAGCCACGTCCTTCATCGGCTCGGGTGCCAAGGCATCCACCGTGGGCCCTTAGCATCTTGACCCTCAAAGGCCGCTCATCACGGCCTCCAACCACCTATCCTCCACCCCAGCTTTCAAGATCCCCCGCCGCCCCTTCAGGCAGCGCAAAGAAAAAACTACCAGACCAAAACAAGACTGTCAAGGGGGGTGGAGGCTTTTGGGATAAGCTAAGGCTGTGCGTAGCCTACTGGTGCGGCTTCTCCTCAACACCCTGGCCCTTTGGGTGGTGAGCCTGGTGTACCCAGGGGTTTCCTTCGCCCGGGAGGCAGGGCTTTTGGACTACTTGGTGGCGGGTGCGGTATGGGGACTGGCCAATGCCCTGCTGCGGCCCCTTCTCCTTTTCCTGACCCTGCCCTTGAACCTCATGACCCTGAGCCTCTTCACCCTGGTGATCAACGGCATCGTGCTTTACCTGGTGGCCGAAACCACGGCCCTTCAGGTGCCGGGCTTTGCTGAAGCCCTCATCGGGGCCTTGATCCTTTCCCTGGCAAGCCTTCTTCTCAGCTGGCTTTTCCGCGACTAGCGGTTTTCCATCACGTAGCGGGAAAGCTCCTCGATCAGGACCTCCTGCTCGGTGATGATGGCCTTGACCGCATCCCCGATGGAAACCACCCCAACCACCCTCCCTTCCTCCAAGACAGGAAGATGCCGCACCCGGTGCTCGGTCATCAGGCGCATGGCCTCTTGCAAGGTGGTTTCGGGAGTCACCGTGATCACCTCGCGGGTCATGACCTCCTCCACCAGGGTGTCCTTGGAAAACCGGCCCAGGAGGACCAGCTTCCGGGCATAGTCCCGCTCGGAGAAGATGCCAAGAAGCCGATCTCCCTCCATGACCAAGAGGGCCCCGATGTCGTGCTCCGCCAGCTTGCGCAAAGCCTCCAGCACCGTGGCCTTGGGGTGAACGCTATAAACCCCTCCCCCCTTGCGCAACAGAACCTGCCGAACGGTCACAGAACCCCCTTTCCTTTAGGGGCTCATTATACCAGACCGGGCAAGCGCTTATCGCACGGTGAGCACGGGCCCCACCGCATGGCGCACCACGTGTTCCGCGGTACTTCCCAGGATCAGGCGGCGCACCGGCGCCCCCAGGGCCAGAAGATCCGAAGGGGTTTGCAAGGACAAAAGGTGCTCTGCGGGGTCGCCCGAGAAGGCAAGGGACTCCACCCGGATCCCCTGGTCCTGCAAGTAGGTCTGCGCCTCGAGGGCCCAGGTCCCTGCCTGCACCGGATCCTCGTGCACGCTCACCACCCGCACCAAAAGCCCCAGGGGTTTGGCCAAACTGGCTAAGGTGTGCAAGGCCCGCACCGCGCTTTCCGAAGCGTTGTAACCCAGGATGGCCCCCTCAATCTCCACGTAGTCGGTGGGCGCCACCAAAACCGGGGTCGGCGAGGTTCTTAAAACCCTATCCACGGTGCTTCCCAACCCCACGAAGCTTCCCCCGTGGGCTTCCCCGCTTCGGCCCATGACCAGGAGGTCTGCGGTGCGGGCATGGCGCAGGATCACCTCGTGGGGCAACCCGGTTTCCATGAAAACCTCCGCCTGAAGCCCCGCTTCCTCAGCGCTTTTGCGAATGCGCTCCAATAAGGCCTCGCCATGGGCGGAAAGGGCCTTTTCCAGCTCTTCCCGGTAGGCGGGCACGGGCACGGTAAGGGCCCCGAAGTCCATGAGCTCCAGCACCCGGATGAGGCGGGAATCCCGGACGTAGAGGGCCACCAACTTGGCGGAAAGCTTGTAGCAAAGCCACTCCGCCAGCACCTCCGCCCCCCGGGCCTGGGGAGAGCCATCCGTGGCCAGAAGAATCCTCATGGATCTATCTTACGGCCCTCAGGCCCAGCCCCCGGTTCCCGTACCCCCTGGGCCAAGGCCCAGGCGGGCAGGATCAAGGCCCCCAGGGCAAGGAGAACCGGCATCACGCCAAATGCCTCTATCAGGCGTCCTATGGGGGCGTAGAAAAGCCCGGCGAAGCCCCAGGTGAAGCCCATGAGGAGCCCGGAAACCGTGGCCGTTTGGCCCGGTTCCAACTCCTGGGCCAGGGCCACAGCCACCGGGATCCCCGCGTTCATCAAGGCCCCGGTCAGGGCCAAAAGGACCAGGTAGGACACGCCCCCTGGGGGCAGGAAAAGCAGGCACAGATACAGGGGGAGCCCGAAGGCCAGGGTCCCCGCCAAGACCGCCTTTCGCCCCAGGCGGTCGGAAAGGGTACCCCCAAGGAAGGTACCCAGGGTGGCGGAGAAGCTATAGGTGGAAAGGCTCAAGGCAATATACGCATCGGAGAGGCCCTTTTGCGTAAACCAGTAGGGCAAGGTGGTGGAAAAGCTCATAAATACCAGGCTCCTTAAGGTGGCCATCCCCCAAAGCCGGGCCACATCCCCGCGAAAGACCCTCAGGAAGTCCCTGAAACCCGCGGGCTTTCCCTGGCGCCGCACAGGAGGCAGGCGCAGGAGAAGCAGGGCCGGCACCAAGGCAAGTGGGGTTAACCACAATAGGCCCCTAAGCCCCCAGGCCCCCACGGCGAACAAGGCCACCACCGGCCCCAGGGAAAGGCCCAGGTACCCGGCGGACCCAAAAAAGGAGAGCCAAAACCCTCTCCGCTCCCTGGGAGCAAACTCCCCCACCAGGCTGGCCCCCGAGGCGTGGAAAAGGGCCGAACCCAAGCCGGCAAGCCCCAGGACCAAAAGCAGTACCTCGAACCGAGGCCATAGGCCCAAGGAGCCCATGCCCAAAGCCACCAGCACCGGCCCTAAGGCCGCCAAAAGCCTTCGGTCCAACCGGTCGGCAACGAGGCCGGCCAGAGGCTGGAAAAGGCTACCCGTGAGGGAATACACGGACACCAGAAGCCCCACTGTCCCTAACCCTACCCCAAAGTGGGCCATCAATTTGGGCAGAAGGGGCGTGAGGAAGTTGGAGAAGAGGTCGTTGACCGTGTGAAGCCAGGCTAGGAGAAGCGGCAGCACCCTCCCATGCTAAACCCCTTCCTCAGGGGGAATGTGTTACAATCCCTTCGTGCTCGTGGGCTTTCCGGTAAGCGGGGGCAAAACAAAAATGGCGCGCCCGAGAGGACTCGAACCTCTGACCTTCGGCTCCGGAGGCCGACGCTCTATCCAGCTGAGCTACGGGCGCACTCAGCGGGATGTATCCTAGCACGCTAAGGAGGAGGCGGTCAAGTGTTCGGTATTAGCAAGAAAGCCATCACCATCCTTTTCGGTCTTCTGGCCTTGGCCTTCGCCGTGGGGGCCATCCTCCTCTTCACCCCGCAGGCAGGGCAGCAGGCGCGGGGCAAACCCGTGCTGTGGGTGAACGGGAAGGCAGTTTACGAGCTGGACCTGCTCAGGCTCCAGGGAAACGATCCCCTCTACGCCGCAAACCCGCAAGGGCTTCTAAAGAACCTGGTGGACACCTATTTCCTGGAGCAGGTAATCCTCACCGAGGCCCTCAAACAGGATGCTGCCCGGATACGGGTGGGCAGCGCCGAGGTGCGCAAGGAGGTGGACCGCATCCGGGAACAGTTTGGCCTAAAGGACAAGAAGGCCTACGAGCAGTTCCTGAACCAGGTGGGGTACACGGATGCCCAGCTCAGGGGCGAGGTAAAAACCCAGCTCCAGATCCAGAAGCGCCTCGAGCAGATCCGCTCCGCGGCCAAGCCCACCCCGGAAGAGGTGCGGTTTTACTTTGAGGTGCACCAGGAGGATTACAAGGGTGAGCCCCGGGTGAAGGCCCGCCAGATCGTGGTGGACGACGCCAAGCTGGCGGCGGAGCTTCTGGCCAAGGCCAAGGCCGGGGAGGACTTTGCCGCCTTGGCCAAGCAGCACTCCAAGGTGGGTGCCGAGCAAGGTGGGGCCCTGGGGGCTGCTCCAGGAGAAAGCGAGCCCAAACCCGTGACCAAGGTGGTCTTCCCCGAGAAGGTGGCGGAGGCAGTCTTCGCCAAGCAGGGGCCTGGCCTGGTAGGGCCCATAGAGGCAGGGGGCCGGTACTACCTGGTGAAGGTGGAGGAGTACCTGCCCCCCAAGGTGCCTCCCTTTGAGGAGGTGAAGGAGCAGGTGGAGAAGGATGCCCAGGAGGCCAAGGGGAACGGGGCCCTCGAGGCCTACCTGGAAGACCTCCGCCGGAAGGCCCAGGTGCGCTTCGCCGAGGATAGCCCCTACAGCTACAAGAACCCCCCTGTGGCCAAGGTGGGCGACAGGGAAATCCTGCTGAGCGAGGTTCTCCAACCGGTTTTCTCCAACCAGCAGACCGCATCCCTCATCCAGCAGGGCCTGGGGGAGCTGGCGGTGCAGTTCTTCCTGCCCCAGACCCTGGAAAGCCTGATCGACCGCGAGCTCCTGGTGGAGGCCGCCAAGAAGAGCGGCAAGCCCTATATCGGCTCCAAGGACCAGATCGCCCAGGCCTACCTCCTCTACGAAACCCGGGGCCTCACCGCCACCGAGGAGGAAGCCCGCAAGTTCTATGCGGAAAACCCTGCCCTCTTCACCATCCCCGCCAGCGCCGAGGTGACGGGGGTGGTCTTCAAGGCCGAGGCCAAGGCCAAGGCCTTCCGGGAGGCGGCCTTAAAAGGCGGCGATCTTCAGGCCCTGGCCAAGGCCCAAGAGGGCAGCGTCACCGAGTACGGCACCGTGAACCCCAACCAGCTCCCCGCGGTCTTTGACCGCCTGGTCTTCAAGGTGAAGGAAACCTTCCCCAAGGGCCCTTTGGGGGAGGTGAGCGAGGTGGTGAAGCTGGAAGACGGCACCTTTGCCGTACTGATCATCAAAGACCGCAAGGCGGAGGTGCTCAAGCCCTTCGCGGAAGTGGCGGAGCAGGCTAAGGAAGGGATCATCAATCGGAAGCGGCAGCAGCAGGCCCAGGCCCTTATCCAGGAGCTCCGTAAGGCCGCCAAGATAGAAAACCGCCTGAGCCAGGTGCTGGCGGAACTCACCCCCAAAACCCAGGAGCCGGCAAAGTCCCCTACACAGGAGGCTCCCAAGGAAGCGCCTTCCAAGCCCTAGGCTGGAAGAAACCCGCAGGAGGCCCCAGACGCTTGGGGCCTCCTCGGTTTTTAAGATGGAAACATGGACCTCCTCAGGCTCCTCACCCTTTACTACGAAGAGCGCCCCGACCCCCAAAACCCCTTCGAGCGGGTGGCCTTCGGCACCAGCGGCCACCGGGGCACAAGCCTCAGGGGCACCTTTACCGAGGCCCACGTGCTGGCCATCGCCCAGGCCATCGCCGACCTCCGGGCCTCCTTTGGAGCCACCGGACCCCTCTTCCTGGCCAAGGACACCCACGCCCTTTCCGAACCTGCCTGGACCACGGCCCTCACCGTCCTCGCCGCCAACGGCATTGAGGTGCGCCTCGAGGAGGGCTACACCCCCACCCCCCTGGTTTCCCTGGCCATCCTGGAGCACAACGCCCACCACCCCGCCAAGGCGGATGGCATCCTCCTCACCCCCAGCCACAACCCCCCCGAGGACGGGGGGCTCAAGTACAACCCCCCCACCGGCGGCCCCGCCGACACCCGCATCACCAAGGCCATTGAGGAAAGGGCGAACGCCCTCCTTGCAGAGGGGCTAAAGGGAGTGAAGCGCCTTCCCCTTCGGGAGGCCTTGAAAAGGGCCAAGCCCTTTGACTACGTGGGGCTTTATGTGGAGAAGATCCGGGAGGCCGTGGACCTCGAGGCCATCCGGGTTTCCGGCCTGCGCCTGGGGGTGGACCCTTTGGGAGGAGCGAGCCTAAGGGTCTGGGAGCGGCTTGCCGAGGCCTACCGGCTCAACCTCGAGGTGGTCAACCCCACCGTAGACCCCACCTTCCGCTTCATGCCCAAGGACCACGACGGCAAGATCCGCATGGACTGCTCAAGCCCCTACGCCATGGCGGGCCTTCTGGCGCTGAAGGACCGCTTTGACCTGGCCATCGGCAACGATCCCGACGCTGACCGCCACGGCATCGTCACCCGAAAGGGCCTCATGAACCCCAACCACTACCTGGCGGCCGCCGTCTTCCACCTCTACACCACCCGCACCTGGCCGGGGGCCAAGGTGGGCAAGACCGCGGTGACCAGCGCCCTTCTGGACCGGGTGGCCAAGGCCTTGGGGCGGGAGGTCTACGAAACCCCCGTGGGCTTCAAGTACTTCGTGGACGGGCTCTTGGAAGGCTGGCTGGGATTCGGCGGGGAGGAAAGCGCCGGAGCCAGCTTCCTGCGCTTCGACGGCAGGCCCTTTTCCACCGATAAGGACGGCATCCTCCTGGGGCTTTTGGCGGCGGAGATCCTGGCCAAGCGGGAAAAGGGGCCCGACGAGCTCTACGAGGAGCTGGCCGAGCGCCTGGGCCGGCCCCATTACGCCCGCAAGGACCTCCCCATCTCCCCCGAGGCCAAGGCCAGGCTGGCCCGCATGGCCCCGGAGGACATCCGGGAAAGGGAGCTGGCCGGGGAGCCCATCCTCCAGGTGCTCACCCGGGCCCCCGGGAACGGGGAGCCCCTGGGGGGCCTGAAGGTGGTCACGGAAAGCGCCTGGTTCGCCGCCCGGCCCAGCGGCACAGAGGATGTGGCCAAGGTGTATGCGGAAAGCTTCAAGGGCCCGGAGCATCTCCAGGCGGTTCTGGAGGCGGCCCTCAACCTGGTGCAACGGGCCCTAGCCTAAAAGGCCCCGGGGCAGGCCCCGGGGCCCGAACCACCCGGCTCTTAGGAAGCGGGGAAGGCGAAGCCCTCGTAGCCCAGCTCCGCCACCCCGAACCAGCGGTACTGCTCCTCCCGGAAGGCCTTCCAGGCGGTGTAGACCTTGCGGTAGGTGGCGTCCTTGGCCGCCTCCTCCTCGTACCACTCAAAGGCCGCCTTCTGCGCCGCCCGCATCACCTCCGCAGGCCACTTCCGGAGGCGCACCCCGGCGCGGATGAGGCGCTGCAGGGCCGGGGCGTTCAGCCGGTCGTACTTGGCCATCATCCAGAGGTTGGCCTCCGCCGCCGCCACCTCGATGGCCTGCTGGTAGTCCTTGGGCAGGCGCCCCCACTCCCGCAGGTTCACGTAGAAGGAGAGCATGGGGCCGGGCTCGTGCCAGCCGGGGTAGTAGTAGTACTTGGCCACCTTGTAGAAGCCCAGCTTCTCGTCGTCGTAGGGTCCCACCCACTCGGCGGCATCCACCACGCCCCGCTCCAGGGCCGGGTAGATGTCGCCCCCCGCCAGCACCTGGGGCACCACCCCGAGCCGGCTCATCACCTGGCCCCCGGGGCCCGGGATGCGCATCTTGAGGCCCTTAAGGTCCGCCACCCCCTTGATCTCCTTGCGGAACCAGCCCCCCATCTGCACCCCGGTGTTGCCCCCCGGGAACTGGATGATGCCGAAGTCGGCGAAGATGGGCCGGAAGAGCTCAATGCCCCCGGCGTGGTACATCCAGGCGTTCTGCTGCCGGGCGGTGAGGCCGAAGGGCACCGCGGTGTCAAAGGCGAACACCTGGGCCTTGCCCACAAAGTAGTAGCTGGCGGTGTGGCCCATCTCCACCGTGCCCTGCTGCACGGCGTCCATCACCTGGAGCCCAGGCACGATCTCCCCTGCCTGGTAAGGGCGGATCTGGAAGCGGCCGCCGGTGAGGGCGGAAACCCGCTCCGCCAGCACCTCCGCCGCCCCATAGATGGTGTCCAGGCTCTTGGGGAAGCTAGAAGCCAGCCGCCACCGGATGGTGGGCTGGGCCTGGGCGAATACCGGGCCAAAGGCTGCGCTGGCTGCTACGCCGATACCTGCCTTCTTTAAGAAGTCACGCCGCTTCATTCTCGACCTCCCTAGCGGTCCGGGGGGATTATACCCCACCTGGGGGTGGAAAGCGCAAGCCCCCTTGCAAGTTCTTGCGGTCAACGGACGTAGAAGTAGGTCTCCGCCACCTGGTAGCGGCGGGCTCCAGAGGCATCCAGGTAGACCCTGAGCCGGGCATCCCAGTCCGTGTATATCCCTTCCAGGCGCAGGCTCCCAGGCTGGCTATCCGTGTATACGGCCCGCACTCGATGGAGACCTCTCGGGGGCGTGAGGGTGTAGCGATAAGCCCCCGGGGGGAGCAGGTGGGTGCCCCGGCCCAGGTAGAAGCGGTCGAACTCATAGGTGCGCCCGTCGGGGTCTATGGCCACCAGGCTAATCCAGCCGGAATCCGCCAGGGTGAGGAGGAAGCGCACCTCCTCCCCCACGTAGTACGTGGCCCCCGCCCCCCGGTCCGGCTCAAAGCGCAGGATGGCGGGGGAGAAGTCCCAGCGGTAACTGACCGTGACCCCTTCAAGGGTCAGGGTGCAGGCGGAAAGAAGCCCCGCCATTAGAAGCCACAAAAGCCGCATGGTTACCTCCACCCTCAGTTTAGACCCACCGCAGGCCTACTCCCCTTCAGCAAACCTTAAGGGAGCCTGGGCCACGGGGACAAAGCGCCTGCGGTGCACGGGGGAAGGCCCAAGGGCCAGGAGAGCCTCTTGGTGCTCAGGGGTGCCGTAACCCTTGTGCCGGGCAAACCCGTAACCGGGGTAAAGGCGATCCAACTCCACCATAAGCCGGTCCCGGTGCACCTTGGCCAGGATGCTGGCCGCGGCCACGCTGGGGCTATTCTGGTCCGCTTTGGGAGGGGCAAGGAGGGGCAAGGAAGTAGACACCCGGAGGTAATCGGTGACCAGGGCCTCAGGGGGTGGATCCAGAAGGTCCAAGGCCCGTTGCGCCGCAAGAAGAGTGGCCTTCAAAACCCCAAGCCGGTCCACCTCCCCTACCTCCGCCACCCCCAGGGCATGGGCTAAGGCCACCCGCCGCACCTCCTCCGCCAGGCGCTCGCGCTCCTTGGGCCTTAAGAGCTTGGAATCCCGGAAAGGGTAGCGCCCCGGAGGCAGGATCACCGCCCCCACCACAATGGGGCCTGCCCAGGCTCCCCGGCCCGCCTCATCCACCCCGGCCACCCTTAAGCCCAAGGACCAGAAGGAGGCCTCGAGGCATCCTTGCACTTCCTCCATCCCCTGGCATTATGCCCTGTATCCCGAGCTTCTTGACATCCCCAGGCATAATCTGGAAAGGTTTGGATATGAGTCCCTCCCCCTTCCGGAGAGCGGCTGCCTTAACCCTAACCCTAGGCCTTACCCTGGCCCAGGGAATCACGGTCCGTACTCCCCTCGGCCCTGCCCTGGGCCAGATAGAAAAGGGCGCCATCGCCTTCTACGGCCTGCCCTATGCGCAAGCGAACCGCTTCGAAGCCCCAAGGCCCGTGGCCGCCTGGCCCCCCGGGGTCGGGAGGGAACGGGTGGCCTGTCCCCAAACCCTGGGCACCCCCGCGCGCCTTGGGGGATACCTGCCCCCGCAAAGGGAAGACTGCCTGGTGGTAAACCTTTTCCTCCCCTTGGAACTCCCACCTCCGGAAGGCTTTCCCGTGATGGTTTACCTGCATGGGGGCGGCTTCACCTCAGGAAGCGCCGCCGAGCCCATCTACGCAGGACACCGGCTGGCCCAGGAGGGAGTGGTTGTGGTCTCCGTGAACTACCGCCTGGGCCCCCTGGGGTTCTTGGCCCTACCTGCCCTAGCCAAGGAGGATCCCAAGGCGGTGGGGAACTATGGGCTTTTGGATCTGGTGGAGGCCCTCCGCTTTGTGCAACGGTATATTCGCTATTTCGGCGGCAACCCCCAAAACGTCACCCTCTTCGGGGAATCCGCCGGGGGCATGCTGGTCTGCTCCCTCCTCGCCACCCCGGAGGCCCAAGGGCTTTTCCACAGGGCCATCCTCCAGTCGGGTGGGTGCCACCAGGTGCGCCCCTTGGAAAAGGACTTCCCCTTCGGGGAACGGTGGGCCAGGAACCTGGGCTGCTCCCCGGAGGACCTGGCCTGCCTCAGGCACCTTCCCCTATCCCGCCTCTTCCCTCCTGAAGAGCCCAAGGCCCCTCCCGACATCACCGCCGCCGTCCTGGGCTTCCCCCTTTCCCCCTTCAAGCCCCACCTGGGGGCTCTGCTCCCGGAAAACCCCTTGGAGGCTTTGGGCCAAGGAAGGGCCCGGGGTATCCCCCTCCTGGTAGGGGCCAACCTCGAGGAGCTTACCTTTCCCGGTCTGGCCTGGCTCCTGGGACCCGGGACCTGGGAGGAGTTCAGCGGAAGGCTTGCCGCCCAGGGTATTCCCCCAAAGGAGCGGGAAGCCTTAACGAAGGCCTACCAAAGGCGTTTTCCCGACTCCCGAAAGGCCTGGGGAGAGGCCCAGACGGACCTACAACTCCTCTGCCCCTCCCTGAAGGCCGCCAGGCTCCAGGCTCCCTTCGCCCCCACCTACGCCTACCTTTTCACCTTCCGGGTCCCAGGCTGGGAGGGACTTGGGGCCTTCCACGGCCTGGAGCTCGCCCCCCTTTTCGGAAACTTCGAGGAAATGCCTTTTCTTCCGCTTTTCCTCAGCGCCGAGGCCCGGGAAAAGGCCGAGGCCCTGGGAAAGCGCATGCGCCGCTACTGGGTGAGCTTCGCCCGGGAAGGGGAGCCCCGGGGCTGGCCCCGCTGGCCCACCTACGAGGAAGGCTACCTCCTCCGGCTGGACGAGCCCCCAGGCCTCCTTCCCGATCCCTACGGGGAACGATGCGGTGCCCTCGAGGCCCTCGGGCTACTATAGGGGCATGAAGGCCCGCGCCACCTGCCCCCTGGACTGCCCCGACGCCTGTAGCCTCCTGCTCACCCTTGAAGAGGGAAGGCTCTCCCGGGTGGAGGGGGATCCCCGCCACCCCGTCACCCAAGGCTTCGCCTGCGCCAAAACCTACCGCTACCCGGAAAGGGTGAGGGAACGCCTCCTTTACCCCATGCGCCGGGTGGGGAAAAAGGGAGAAGGCCGCTTTGAAAGGATCTCCTGGGAGGAGGCCCTGGAGGAAATCGCCGAAAGGCTTAGGGCCATCCTGGACACCCACGGGGGGGAGGCCATCCTCCCCTACCACTATGCGGGCACCATGGGCCTTGTGGAAAACCAGCATCCCCTGGCCTTCTTCCGGGCCATAGGGGCCAGCGAGCTAGAGGAAACCATCTGCTCCACCGCGGGAAGCGCCGCCTGGGAGATGACCTATGGTCCCAGGCTCGGCCCCGACCCGGAGGAGGTGCCCGAGGCCCGTTACATCCTCCTTTGGGGCATCAACAGCCTCTCCACCAACAGCCACCTCACTCCCTTTCTCAAGGAGGCGAGAAGGCGGGGGGCCAAGGTGGTCCACATCGACCCCTACGAGAACCCCACCAGCCGATTCGCCGACGAGCACATCAAGCTCCGCCCGGGAACCGACGCCGCCTTGGCCTACGCCCTGGCCCACCTGCTTTTCCGCGAAAACCTGGTGGACTGGGAATACCTCAAGGAGGCCGCCACGGGGTTGGAAGCCTTCCAGGAGGAGGCCCGGAAGTGGCCCCCAGAAAGGGCCGAGGCCCTCACCGGGGTGCCCAAGGAGGCCATGGAGCGGCTGGCCCGGGAACTGGGGGAAGCCAAACGGGTCTTCCTCCGGGTGGGCTACGGGATGACCCGGCACCCGGGCGGGGGGAATGCCCTAAGGGCAGCGATCCTCCTTCCCGCCCTTGTAGGAGCCTGGCGCTACCCGGGATGCGGGGCCCTTCTTTCCACCAGCGGGGCCTTTCCCCTCAACAAGCGCTTCCTGGGGGGAAGGCATCTTCTGGAAGGATCCCACCCCCATGAGGGCTACTTCCGTCCCAACCCCAGGGTACGCCGGATCAACATGAACCAGCTGGCCAGCGCCCTCACCCGGCTTGCCCCCTCCATCCGGGCCCTCTTCGTCTTCAACTCCAATCCCCTGGTGGTGGCCCCGGACACGGGAAGGGTCAAGGAAGGGCTTTTGCGGGAGGACCTCCTCACCGTGGTCCTGGAACAGGTCCCGACGGAAACCGCCCTCTACGCCGACTACCTCCTCCCCGCCACCTTTTTTTACGAGCACCCCGACCTTTACACCAGCTACGGCCACTACTACCTCTCCTGGAACGAGCCCCTAACCGAGCCCGAAGGGGAGGCCAAGCCCAACACCTGGGTCTTCCGGGAACTGGGGAGGAGGCTTGGCCTAAAGGAACCCACCCTCTACTGGACCGCGGAGGAGGTGGCAGAAAGCCTCCTGGATGTGGACCACCCCTACCTTGCGGGCATCAACCTGAAGAGGCTTAAGGAGGAGGGGTTTGTGAAGCTCAACCTCCCCAAGCCCTTCCTGCCCTTCAGAAACGGCCCCGTGCGCTTTAGCCCACCCCCTGAGGTCATCCCCACCCAGACCCTCCCCGGCTACCCCTTGATCCTCCTCACCCCCCCGGCCCACCGCTTCCTGAACACCACCTACGGGAACGTCCAGGCCCTGGTGGAGGCGGAAGGAGGCGAGCCCAGGCTTCTCATCCACCCCAAGGACGCCGAGGAGCGGGGGATCACCGAGGGCATGCTGGTCTACATCCACTCCCCCCAAGGCAGGGTGGTGCGCAAGGCCAAGGTGACGGAGGCCCCCATGCCGGGGACGGTGGTCCTCGAGGGCACCTGGTGGGAAAAGTGGGCCCCGGACGGCAAGGGCATCAACCATCTCACCGCGGAAACCCTCACCGACTTAGGGGGCGGAAGCACCTTCCACAGCACCCCGGTGGAGGTGGAACCCCTCCGCCTGGCCTGATTGAACCCGGACAGACACATGTGAGACGCTGAATGGGATAAAAAGATGGGGAACCGACCCGAGAGAGGAGGTTCCCCATATGCAGCTTACCACGGTTGGCCGAGCGATATGGAAAGGAGCTAGCCAAGGGGCAAGACTGGCCGAGGCCGGGGCAGGCGACCCGGATGTCCAGGAACGCCTGCGCAAGGTGAAGTTGGTGAAAGCCCTGCGGGAGGGCAAGAGGAGGTGGGAGGAGATTCAGGAGCTTTTGGGCATCAGCCGGGCCACCTACTACCGCTGGGAAAGGGCCTTGAGGGAGAAGGGGCTAGCCGGACTAAAGCCCAAGTCCCGCCGCCC
>NZ_AUIW01000024.1:0-12500 GCF_000423905.1 Thermus antranikianii DSM 12462
GAAGGAGGTGCTGGAGAAGATGCTTCAGGAGCGGTATGCCCCCCGTACACAGACTCTTACACATAACTCTTGACACGACCCCTCATACTGCTCTAAGTATAGAGGGGAAAACCTGAAGGGTACAAGGGTGGGGAGAAGACAACGTGTAAACTTGCCGTGCAGGTGCTGTTGATGGGAAGGTATGGACCCTGGGTTCACATGTGTCGTACCCTAAAGCATGTATCTAAGAACCCACCGACCCCCCGACAGGGCACACCAACCCGTGACCTCCTCCCACCCTTGAAAGGGTGGGCTTCCCCTTTCATTGAGGGAAACTTACCCGGATCGAGGGATTGCTCCCCAAAATCCGGGCAGCGGCTTCCTTCTCCAGGGGCGTTACTTCGGGCCGGTCCAACCCTAGGGCCTGATCGGGGCTCAGGCCAAGCCCTTTTCTCAGGATCACCAAGGCGGCGTTAACATCCCGGTCGCACTCCCACCCGCAACTGCAAGCGATGATCCTTTGGGATAGAGGAAGCTCGTGCCTTTTCCCACAGGCGTAGCATTCTTTGGTGGTAGGTTCAAACCTCCTCACAGGGATAGGCGCCTTGAGGCTGTTCCTCAACCTCAACTTCAATCCGCCTATCCTTGAAGAGTGAACCTGCCTACCAAAGAGCCGCGCCCAGCTCGCTAGGAGGTCGTCCTGGAACACCACCTTCCCGTAGAGTTTGAGAAAGGCCAGGACCTTGTTCTCTGCATCCTTCCGACGGTTGTTGAGCTTTTCGTATTCCCTCCTCAAAAGAAAGCGGATCTTTCCCCTCCGCTTAGAGCCCCTTTTTGCCCTCGCCAGTTTCCTCTGGAGCCGTTTGAGCCTGGGGGTCTCGTGTACCTCAAAGTCGATCTTGATCCCGTTGGATAGGGTGAGCTTGGACTCGATGCCGAAGTCTATCCCCACGGCTTCAAGGTAGCCCCTACGGGGCTGACCGGCTATCGGCTCAGGAGAATCCCCTTTGGCTAGATAGCAGGTCACGTGGAGGTAGTAGCCGCTGGGTTTTCTCACCAGCACGGCGCCGGCGATCTCTACCCCCCGGGGGATCTGGTGGAGACCCAAAACGCGGAAGTCCCCGAGCTTCTGTATCCTCGCCCTGTTCCGGGCAAAGTCTAGGCTGTAGGTCACGCCGTACTGCTTGAGGGGGATGGAGTGGACAAACCTTTTTGGCTTGAGAGGGCCTACCCTGTACCCGCGTTCCTTTAGCTTCTTAAGTGCCCGGAGGTTATCCTTGAGCCTGTCGGCGATTTCCTGCTTGATCTGGGAGCCGAGGAGGACAAGCCGCCTCTCTTCAAAGCCGTCCCCCACTTTAACCTCTACGGCGTCTACCTTGTTGGCCGGCAGGTTAAGCCTCCCCAGGTCCGATACCAGCCAGTTGTAGAGCCACTTGGCCTCCAGGAAGGCCCGGCTAAGGAGTTCCTCTTTCTTCCGGGATAGGTTCTGGAGCTTAAGCTCAAAGACGGCAGGTTTTAGGCTTGCCCGCCGCTCTCTCGTTTCTTGGATAGCGCTCTTGATCCTTTCGGCCTTGGTCACACCCCATCTCCCCGATCTGATGTGCTTAAGGGTTTCGCCGCTTGCCGTTCCTATGTACATTTTACCGCAAGCATTAGAGGCCTGAAGCTTGGGCAACCAGGGGCGCCTTTCATCCCACCCTTGAAAGGGTGGGCTTTCCCGGCGCTTCTCTGTAAGCGAGGCCGGGATCGCTTACGGGGTCGTTACCACCCTTTTTTCGTTTGCCACCTCCTTATTCGCGAAAGAAAGATTTCGCGAATGAACACCCCTCACTACCCTCCTCCGGGCTTCTGTGGTATCTTACGGGCATGCAAGGAGAAGTCTTGACCGTGGAGGAAGTGGCCAAGCTCCTCCGGGTTAGCCGCAAGACGGTGGAAAAGCTCATCTACGCCAAAAAGCTCCACGCGGTGAAGGTAGGCCGGGTTTGGCGCATCCCGAGGGCCGCCGTGGAGGCGTTCTTGGAAGGGAAGGAGTACCGTGAACCTTAGAAAGCTCTGGTCCTGGCTTCGCCTCGCCAAGATGCTGGCCCGGGGCCGGGTGGGCAAGCGGTGGGCCCTACGCCGGGCCCGGTGGCTTTGGCGCAAGGGGAGGAAGCGTAGGAGGTGGTGATGCGAAGGCGCGGCAAAGGGGGCGGAAGCGTCTTCTACCACGAGGGCAAGGGGAAGTGGGTGGCCCAGCTCACCTGGGTAGACCCCGCCACGGGCCGGAAGGTCAAGCGGGAGAAGCATTGCGAAACCCGCAAGGAGGCCGAAAGGGCCCTGGCGGATATGGTGGCCGCCCAGGCCAAAGGGCTCCTCACCGACCCTTCCAGGCTCACCACGCGGGACTTCGCCCTGGAGTACCTGAAGCGCCTGGAGCGGGAGGGGCTTAGGCCCAACTCCATCCGCCTGGCCTTGGACGAGCTAGCCCACGCCCTCCCCTCCCTCAAGGACCCCAAGGCCCACGACCCCCTGGGCCGCATGCGGCTCCAGGAGGTGAAGCCGGTCCATGTGCGGGCCGCCATGGACCGGGTGGTGGAAGCAGGCTACGCCCCCCGCACCGTGGGCCGGGTGCTCATGCGGCTCAAGGCCCTCTTCCGGGAGGCCCTACGGCTGGAACTGGTGGCCAGAAACCCCGCCGAAGCCGTGAAGGTGCGCCTGCCCAAGGGGGAGAAGGCGGCCAGGGCCCTGGAGCCCCACGAGGTGGCCCGGCTTCTGGAGGCCGCCGAAGCCTCCCGGTCCAAGGACATGGCCCTGCTCCTCCGGCTCATGCTGGAAACCGGGCTCCGCCGGGGCGAGGCCCTGGCCCTGCAATGGCGGGACATAGACCTGGAGGCCGGGGAGCTTACCGTGTGGCGGGCTTGGGTAAAGGTGGCCGGAAGGGGGGCCTTCTCCGAGCCCAAGACCCCCACGGCCAAGCGCAAGGTGCCCTTGCCCCGTGGCCTACTCCTTCGCCTGAAGGCCCGGAGGGAGGAGCTTCTGGAACGGCTCACCCCGGAGGAGGTGGACGGGCTCTTCCTGGTGGGCGGGGTGAAGCCCGTGGACCCGGACGCGTTCAACCACTACCTGCGCCGCCTGGCGGAAAGGGCGGGCTTGGGCCGGGTGAGGGTGCACGACCTTCGCCACACCTGGGCCACCCTGGCCCTCTCCCGGGGCGTGCCCCTGGAGGTGGTGAGCGAGCGGCTGGGCCACGCCAGCCCCACCATCACCCTGAATGTGTACCGCCACCTTCTGGAGGAGGAGCGCCGGGGGTGGGTGCTGGACCTGGAAGAACTCCTCTACCCCGCCCCCCGCGCCCAAGCCTGAACGGATAGACCGGCTGATAAACCGGCTAAAGCAATTCCCCCCACGCTACCGTGGGGGGAAGCTTTGTGTTCTGATGCTGGTGGGCGGCGTAGGACTTGAACCTACGACCTCTCGCGTGTGAGGCGAGCGCTCTTCCTCTGAGCTAGCCGCCCCCAGGCCTTTTGCAGGGTAGCATGGGCCAAGGAGACCTGTCAAGCAAAGGCCCTGACCCTCCTCTGACAAGGCTCGGGCTAGACTAAGGTCGTGGCCACGGTCCTTGTGGTGGAGGATGAGCCAGCGGTGCGGCTTGGGGTGCGGCTGGCCCTGGAAAAAGCCGGGCACAGGGTGCTGGAGGCTGCAACCTCCCAGGAAGCCTGGCCAAGGTTGCGGGAGGCGGAAGCCGTGGTCCTGGATTGGATGCTCCCCGATGAACCCGGCACCCGGCTCCTGGAGCGCATGCGCCAAGGAGCCTATCCCGAGCTTCCCGTCCTCATGCTCACCGCCCGAACCGAGGTACGGGATCGGGTGGAAGGGCTTTCCCGCGGGGCCGACGACTACCTGGTAAAACCCTTCGCCACCGAGGAACTTTTGGCCCGCCTCGAGGCCCTCCTGCGCCGTGCGGGCAGGCGGAAGGTGCTCCGGCGCGGACCCCTTCTCCTGGACCTGGAGCGCAAGGAGGCCAGCCTGGACGGCAAGCCCCTACCCTTAACCCGGCGGGAGTTTGAACTGCTGGCCTTCCTGGCCCAGCGCCCGGGCCGGGTCTACTCCCGGGAGGAGCTTCTGGAAGCGGTCTGGGGCCAGGACTACCTGGGCACCCCGAGGACGGTGGACCAGCACGTGCTTCAGCTCCGGGAAAAGCTGGGCGAAGACCCCAAAGCCCCCCGCTTTCTGGAAACCGTGCGGGGCATGGGGTACCGCTTCAAGGTGGCCCCGCAAGACACGAACCACGTTCCTAGCCAGACCAAGGGGGAAGGGTGAACGAACTTCTGGCCGAGGCCTGGGAGCAAGCCCTGGAGGGCCTGGTCCTTCACCGGGATAGGCAGGTCCTCTACTTGAACCCCAGGGCGGAGGAGCTTTTGGAGGTGAGCCGGGAAAAAGTGGTGGGCCGCCCCCTCCTCCTCGCCCTCCGGGACCACCGCCTCGAGGCCCTGGCCCTCCACGGGGGCGAGCGCACCCTGGAGGTGCGAAGCCGCACCCTGAGGGTGAGGGCCCTTCCCGGCAGGCTCTACCTCCTGGACGAAACGGAGCTAAACCGGCGCCTGGAGGCCCTGGAGGAAGCCACCCTGGCCCTAGCCCACGAGCTCCGTACCCCCCTGGCGGGGATGGGGCCCCTCCTCGAGGCCCTCACCCCCAGGACCCCCCAGGAGAAGGAGGTGCTGGACCTCCTCAAGGGGGAGGTGGCCCGCCTATCCCGCTTGGTGCGGGACCTCTCCCTCACCCAACCGGGCCCCAAGCGCACCTTCTCCCTGGAGGAGCTCTGGCCGCGCCTGGAGAGGCTTCTTAAGGAGAAAATCCGGGAAAGGCAAGTGGAGGTCCACCTGCCCCACACCGCCCACACCGACCCCGAGGCCCTCTTCCAGATCCTCCTTAACCTCCTGGACAACGCCCTTAAGTACGGCCAAGATCCCATCCGCCTCCTCTCCCGGGAAGAGGGGGGGCGCCTTTTGCTGGAGGTGCGGGACCATGGGCCGGAACTTCCGGATTACGAACTCCTCTTCTTGCCCCGCCACCGGGGGTTCCAGGGGGGAGCCGGGCAGGGCTTGGGCCTCTACCTGGTGCGCCGGATTGCCCAGGGCCTGGGTGGAGAGGCCTACGCCCTGAGGGATGGAGCCGAGAACGTTTTTGGCGTGGCCCTTCCCCTAAACTGAGGCAAGGAGGCAGCATGCGCGAGGTACTGGACAAAGCCCTAAACGAACTGGTGGGGGAAACCCTGAGGATGCTCTCCCTGGTCCGGGAGATGACCCAAAAGGCCACGGAGGCCCTGGTGGAGGGGAACCGGGTCAAGGCGGAAGAGGTCATCGCCAAGGACCAGGAGGTGGATGCCCTGGAGCTTAAGATCGAGAACCAGGCCGTAGCCGTCATCGCCCGGCACCAGCCCGTGGCCTCGGACCTCCGGCTCATCTTCACCATCATCAAGGCCCTCACCGACCTGGAACGGGCCGGGGACTACGCCATGCACGTGGCCGAGGACGCCCTCCTTTTGGCGCAGGAACCCCCCCTTAAGCGCTACGTCACCCTCCCCGAGATGGGCAAGCGGCTTCTGGAGATGATGGACACCCTGGGTAAGGCGGTGGCCGAGCGGGACCCTGGGCTTGCCCGCAAGGTGGTGGAGATGGACGACCAGGTGGATGGCCTCTACGAGGAGGTGACCCGGGAGCTCATCACCTACATGCTGGAAGACCCCCGCACCATCACCAAGGCCCTCACCCTCATGCGGGTGGCCCGCAGCTACGAGCGCCTGGGGGACCACCTGGAAAACGTGGGGGAAAGGGTGATCTACTGGCTCACCGGCGAAGTCTACAAGACCCCTGAGGACGTCTACTAAGAGGGGCCGCGGCGCACGAGAAGCCCGGGTTAACCCCCAAGGAGCGGGCGGCCCTCACCGAGGCCGAGGTCCTGTGCACCCTAGAGGCCTTCCCGGAACCCGACCGCACCCTGGCCCTGAGGCTCCACACCCTTATCGAACCCTGGGCCCCGGGGCTTTCCCCAAGGTTGGGGTACGGCATGCCCGCCTACAGCTGGAAGGGCAAGGTCCTGTGTTTCTTCCAACCCGTCCCCAAGTTCAAGACCCGCTACGCCACCTGGGCTTCACCGATCCAGCCCAGCTGGACGAGGGCACCTTCTGGCCCGTGGCCTTTGCCGTGAAGGCCCGAAGAGGAGGAAAAGGTTCGGGAACTCCTGCGCAAGGCCCTGGGAGAAGGCCTTGAGGAAGCCTAGTCGGCCTCCACCTCCTCCACCGCCTGGCGGCGGCCCGCCTTCCACTCCAGCCCCGCCCAGATGAAGTCCAAGAGGTCCCCGTCCAGGACGTTCTGGGGATCAAAGCGCATGAGGCCCGTGCGGTGGTCCTTCACGTACTGCTTGTCCAGGACGTAGCTACGGATCTGGCTTCCCCACTCGATGGGCCGCACCTCGCCCCGGAGCTTCCTGAGTTCCTCCTGCTTCTTCCTCCACTCCAGCTCGTAAAGCCGGGAGCGGAGGACCTTCATGGCCAGCTCCTTGTTCTTGATCTGGCTCCGGGTGGTCTGGCAGGTGACGGTGATCCCCGTGGGCAGGTGCACGATGCGCACGGCGCTATCGGTGGTGTTCACCCCCTGGCCCCCGTGCCCCTGGGAGCGGAACACGTCGATGCGCAGGTCCTCGGGCCGGATGACCACCTCCACGGTGTCGTCCACCTCGGGCATCACCTCTACCCCGGCGAAGGAGGTGTGGCGGCGCCCCGAGGCGTCAAAGGGGGAGGGACGGACCAGGCGGTGGACCCCCGCCTCGGGGGCGAGGAACCCATAAGCGTTCTCCCCCCGGACGATGATCTGGGCATAGTCGATGCCCGCCTCCGCCCCAGGGGTCACGTCCACCACCTCCACCTGGAACCCCTGGCGCTCGGCGAAACGGGTGTACATCCGCAAAAGCATCTCCGCCCAGTCGCAGGCCTCCGTACCCCCAGCCCCGGGCTGGATGGTGAGGATGGCGTTCTTCTCCGCGTGGGGGAAGGAAAGAAGGGTCTCGTGGTAAAGGCTTTCCAGCTTCTTGGCCGCCTCCAAAAGCTCAGGCCTAAGAACCTCCCGCTCCTCTGCGGGAAACTCCTGCCACAGCTCCAGGAGGCCCTCGAGGTCGCTCTCCAGGGAACGGAAGGTATCCACCGTGCGCCGCAAGCGGGCGGCTTCCTGGCTTATCCGCCTAGCCTCCTCCGGATTCTGCCAGAGGGCCGGGTCTTCCAAGCGTTTCTCCAGCTCCTTTAAACGGGCTTCCTTACCGGGGATGTCAAAGATACCCCCGGAGGCTTTCCAAGCGGGTGGCAAGAAGGTCCAGGTCCATACCTCCTTCAGTATACAGGCCTCAGCAGCGGAGCACAAGAACCCTTCACATTATGGCGCTCATATTTTATGCTAATCGCGGAGGTGACTATGGCACCCAACGGGTTGGCGAGAAAAGTCCACATGCCCTTCCCCCAAGGCCATGCCCAACGCCTTCCCGGGGCAAGGCGCCCCCCAATCCTCCCTTCCCCATCCCCGGACCTCCGCACCCTCATGCGAACCCTGGCCCAGGAATACCGGGAGTTCGTGGGGAAAGGGGATGAGGAGGAAGCCTGGACCCTTCTCGCCGCCAAGCTCGGGGGAGACCGGGCGGTGGCCCGGGAGGTGTGGGAAGCCCTCCACCGGGCGGGCCTGGGGGGCAAGGGATATAGCCCCGAGGAACACCGGAACCAACTTCTCCTCCGCTTCCTCGAGGCCCTGCGCCTTTTCCCCTAGGGCCTATTCCCTTGACCCACTCAAAGCTTTTCCTATCCCGCTAAACCCCTAGGCCATTCAGTCAGCGGCCAGTGGGGCCAAGGGAACCTCGGCCAGGCTCACCCTGGCCCCTAAGGCCTTCAGGCGCTCCTCCAGGTGCTCATACCCCCGTTCAAGAAAATAGACTCCTTCGATTTCGGAAACCCCCTCGGCGCTCAGGGCGGCCACCACCAACCCACCCCCGGCACGGATATCCAGGGCCTTCACCTGGGCCCCGTGCAACCGCTTCCCGTTCACCAGGAGGGTGCGGTCCCTCAGGTAAAGCTCAGCCCCCATCCGGGCCAGCTCCCCCACATGGGTGAAACGGTCCGGGTAAACCCGGTCGGTGATGGCGCTCTGCCCGGGAACCGTGGCCAGATAGGCGGTAACGATGGGCTGAAGATCCGTGGGGAAGCCGGGGTACTCCCGGGCCTCCACAAAGAAGGGCTTGGGATCAGGTACGGCCCAGAACCGCACCCAGTCCTTCCCCACCTCCACCCGGTGCCCGGACTGCTGAAGCTTATCCAAAAGGGCATCCAGGTGGTCGGGGCGCACCTCCCTTAGGGTGATGGATCCCCGGGTGGCCGCCGCCGCCAGGAGGTAGGTACCGGCCTCTATGCGATCGGGGATGATGCGGTAAGTACCCCCGCCAAGCCGCTTGGCACCCCGGATGTGCAGGATGGGGCTACCCAGACCATGGACCTCCACCCCCAGCATCTTGAGAAAGCGGCCCAGGTCCTCCACCTCCGGTTCCATGGCCGCCTGCACCAAGGTGGCCTCACCCCCAAGGGCCACCGCCAGCATGGCCTGCTCGGTCCCGCCCACCGTGGGCAGGTCGAAGACCACCCTTCCCGCAAGGGGACGGGTCCTTCGGGCGTAGAAGGTGTTCTCCTCCTCCACCACCTCGGCCCCCAGGGCCCGCAAGGCCTTCACGTGCTGGTCCACCGGCCTGGCCCCGAAGGCGCACCCCCCCGGCAGGGAGATTCGCCCCTCCCCCACCCGGGCAAGAAGGGCCCCCCAGACGATAAAGCTGGCCCGCATCTGCCCCACCAACTCATAGGGGGCGTGGGTGTTCCGGATCTCCGGGGTGTGCAGGTGGAGGGTGCGTCCTTCCCACTGGTAACGGGTGCCGAGGTGGGAAAGAAGCTCCAGCATCACCTCCACATCCCTCAGCCTGGGCACCTCCAAGAGGGTGATGGGCTCGGGTGTGAGGAGGCTCGCTGCCAGGATGGGCAAGGCGGCGTTTTTAGCCGGATAAACGCGCAGCTCGCCGGAAAGGGGCTGGCCTCCCTCAATCCGCAAGATCCTGCTGCCCCGCCGCGAGTCCTTGAACATCATACACACCTTACTCAAGGTGAGGATAAAAGGGACAATCCGCATTGTCAAGGGCATGCACCCTTTGCTACACTCTTCCAAGGGAAAGGGAAGGTATGCCCAAGAAGGAGAAGAAGCGGCTGCAGGTGGTCATCTCCGAGGAACAGGACGCCCTTCTCACCCGGGCGGCCTACGCCCTTTCCAGCCCGGAAAGGCTGGTCTCCAAGTCGGAGGTGGTGCGCCTGGCCATCGCCAAGATCGTGCAGGAGCTGGAGGGCAACAAGGAGGAGCTGGCCGAGCTCCTAAGGCAGCTGGAGCCCGAGGAATAAAATGACGGGCATGGTTCTAGGCGGGCGGTACCGCCTCGAGGCCTCCTTGGGTTCCGGGGGCATGGCTGAGGTGTGGCGGGCGGTGGACGAGCGCCTAGGCCGCAAGGTGGCGGTGAAGCTCCTCCATCCCCGGGCCCTGCCCCCCGAGAGGGAGCGGTTTCTCCTGGAGGTGCGGGCCCTCTCCCGCCTCTTTCATCCGGGCATCGTCCAGGTGCTGGACCTGGGAGAGGTGGAGGGGCGCCCCTACTTCGTGATGGAGCTGGTGGAGGGGGGTACCTTTGACCGCCTCGGTCCCTTTGAGGAGGGCCCGGAAGGGGAGAGGATCCTCGAGGCGGCCATCCAGGTGATGGAAGCCCTGGCCCACCTTCACGCCCAGGGCATCCTTCACCGGGACCTCACCCCCAAAAACATCCTCCTCACCAAGGAGGGGCATCCCAAGGTCATGGACTTTGGCCTGGCCTACCTTTTGCAGGAAAGCCGCCATCTAACCCGCACCGGGTACACCCTGGGCACCCCCACCTACATGGCCCCGGAACAGGCCAAGGGCCTGCCCCTTACCCCCCGGGCTGACCTCTACAGCCTGGGGGCGGTCCTCTACCGCACCCTCACCGGCAAACCACCCTTCGAAGGGGAAAACGATCAGGCAGTCCTCTTCCAGCACGTCTACGAGTCCCCTAAGCCTCCCCAGGCTTTGAACCCCACCATCCCTTCCGGGGTGGCGGAGGCGGTGCTCTCCCTTTTGGCCAAGCACCCGGAGGAAAGACCCTCCCACCCCAGCCTCTTCAAGAGCCCCCTGCAGGAGTTCCAAGCCCTTCGCCTTGCCACCCCCCGGGCCGGGTCCAGCCGCTCGGGCCACTATCCCCTGGCCCCTGACCCCCGCAGGCTTTCCCTGAAGGGGAAGGTGGACCTGGGAGGGGAGGCCGCCTGGCCCGGGGAGATGGTCTACGCCCACGGCCGGGTCTACCTGGGGGCGGGGCGGGGCCTGGTGGAGGTGGACCTCCTCTCGGGAACGGTACGCCGGGAAAACCTTCCCGAGGAGGTCACCGCTCCCCCGGTGGTCCGGGGTGGGGTATACGTGGCCGCCTGGGACGGCCGGGTGCGCCGCTTCAAGGCCCAGGCCCTGGAGTGGAGCGCCGACACGGGGGCAGAGATCACCGCCGCTCCCCTGGTCTTGGGGGAGCGGGTCTTCGTGGCCAGCCGGGACGGAAGCCTCTATGCCTTTGAACGGGACCGCCTCCTCTACCGCTTCCAGGCGGGAGGCCACCTTTCCGCCAGCCCCACCTTCCACCGGGGCCTCCTTTTCCTGGCCTCGGAGGACGGGTTCCTCTACGCCCTGGACCCGGACACAGGCGCCTTACGCTACAAGGTGAGAACCGGTCCCGTGCACGCCCCCGTGGCCGCCTACCGGGGGGTGCTCTTCATCCCCACCTGGGAGGGGGAGGTCTACGCCTTTGATCCCTTGAGCCGGGAAACCCTCTGGAACACCGCCGTGGAGGGCGAGATCTGGGGCGGGCTGGCCCTGGACGAGGAGCGGGTCTATGTGGCCGCCTGGGACGGGGTCTTGAGGGCCCTGGACCAGGCCACGGGGGAGGAGGTGTGGAGCCTCGAGGTGGGCAAGGTGACGGCAGGCCTTTCCTACGCTGCCGGGCATGTGTACGTGGCCACGGAGGAGGGGCGTTTCCTGGCGGTGGACCAAAGGGGCCAGGTGGTCTTTGAAGCTACGGGCCTGGGGGCGGTTCAAGTGCCGCCTCTGCCCCTGTCCCAGGAGATCCTGGTGGCCAACCTGGCGGGGAAGCTCTTCCGCTTTGGCGTAGGATAGGGGCATGGAGGCGGTGAGCACGGATAAAGCCCCCCCGGCCATCGGCCCCTACTCCCAGGCGGTGCGGGCTGGGGGGCTGGTCTTCGTTTCCGGCCAGATTCCCCTGAAGCCCGACGGCACCCTGGTGGAGGGGGATATCCGCGCCCAGACGGAGCAGGTCATGGAGAACTTGCAGGCCATCCTGGAGGCCGCAGGCTCCAGCCTTTCCCGGGTCGTTCAAACCACCTGCTTCCTTTTGGACATGGAGGACTTTCCCCTTTTTAACGAGGTTTATGCCCGCTATTTCTCGCCCCCCTACCCAGCCCGGGCCACGGTGGCGGTGAAGGCTTTGCCCAGAGGGGTCCGGGTGGAGGTGGCCTGCATCGCCCTGGCGGATTAAGGCACGAGGGCAAAAAAGCGTAAAATATCGGCATGACGGTCCAGGAAAACCAAGCGGAAGAACTTCTCCACCGCTTTCGCCAAGGGGATGTGCGGGCCCTGGCCCGGGCCCTCACCCTGGTGGAATCGGGACACCCTGTGGGGCAGGAACTCCTCAAGCGCCTGCGGGGACAGGCCCGGGCCAAGGTGGTGGGCATCACGGGAAGCCCGGGAGCTGGCAAGAGCACCCTCACCGACCGCTTGATCCTGGAGGCCAGGAAGCGGGGAGAGCGGGTAGGGGTCTTGGCGGTGGACCCCTCCAGCCCCTTCACCGGAGGGGCCATCCTGGGGGACCGGATCCGCATGATGCGCCACCACCAGGACCCGGGGGTCTACATCCGCTCCCTGGCCTCGAGGGGAGCCCTGGGGGGCTTGGCGGGGGCCACGGTGGCCGCCTTAGCCCTTCTGGAGGCCTTCGGCTTTGACCGCATCTTCGTGGAAACCGTGGGGGTGGGGCAAAGCGAGGTGGACATCGCCCGGGTGGCGGACACCACCCTTCTCGTCCTCACCCCAGCGGCGGGGGATGCGGTGCAGGCCTTCAAGGCCGGGGTCATGGAGATCGCCGATCTCTTTGCCGTGAACAAGTTTGACCTACCCGGCGGGGAGAGGATCATCCAGGAGCTGAAAAGCGCTCTGGAGCTGGCCCCTCCCCGGCCCGGGGGATGGCACCCTCCCATCTACCCCACGGTGGCGGCCACGGGGGAAGGGGTGGAGGCCCTCTTTGAGGGGCTGGAGGCCCATTACCAGCACCTCGTAGCCCACGGGCTCCTCGAGGCCCATCGGCTGGAACGGGCCCGTTTCGAGGTGGAAAGCGTCATCCAGGAATGGGGGCGGAAG
>NZ_AUIW01000025.1 GCF_000423905.1 Thermus antranikianii DSM 12462
TAAGGAAAGCCGGGTAATACCGAGATTCCCGATCCCTAGGGACCTTCAGGTCCACCTGGCCAAAGGCGGTCTCCAGCTTGCGGGGGTAGTAGCCGTTCCTGCGGCCTCCGTGCACCTGCAAGAAGGCCGTCCGGTCCAACTCCAGAACCGTCTGCAAAACCTCGGCCACCGTCTCCCGCACCGCTTCCCTCAGCAAGATTCGCAAGGTATCCTGGTCCACGGGGCACCTCCTCGTGCTAAGGTGTGCCCCCCTATTAAACACGGACCCTTACACATAAATCCTTACACGACCGTATGAGGTCAAGGGGTTTAACCCTGGTGGAAGTCCTTATTGCCCTGGCGCTGTTCGGCGCAGTGGCTGGGACTGGGGTGCTCCTCCTGAACCGCACCACCCAGACGAGCGCCCAGGAGCGCCGTTTGGCCCAGGCTCAGGAGCGGGCCTACAAGGCGGTGACAGGCCTTGATCAGGAGCTTACCGGTAAGTCGGTTTTGGCGGTTCTGCCCGGGGCCAGCGCCACACAAGCGGCCCTCGTGGCTACCGGCCACCAGGGCTACGTGGTACCGGATCGCTTCGTCAGCGACCGCTTCACCGTCCTGGCGGATGCCGCTCCTTTCTCCCCCGGTTCCCAGGTCTTCCTCCTGAACGGGGGCGGCCAGGGAATGCTCCTCACCGTGCTCTCCGTTTCCCAGGTATCCGCGGGGCGGTGGCAGGTTCAGGTGACGGGATGCCAGGGCGGGATCACCCTTCCCTGGACCCCGGGCACCCTGGCCTATCCCGCCGAGGTCTACGTGCTCCAGGTGGCTTCCGGGGGTCTGGACCTCTACAGAAACGGCCAGGCCCTGGGAAGGGTTGCCACCCCACAGGGCTTCGGGGTGAGCTTCGTCTACCGCGACCGCTTCGGCAACGAACAGGTTTCGAGCCAGTACTCGGGCATGGGGACACCGGACGGGTTCACCCTGGCCGCCCTCGGCCTCACCGCCACGGGCGGGGTGCAGGAGAACCGCACCCTTACGGGCCGCATACCCGTGGGTAGCGGCTGGGTGCGGGTCAGGGAGATCCGGGCCTGCGGGCAGGCTTCCCAGAACTCCGGCCTCGCCACCGTCACCGTGGTGGTGGACCCCAACGCCCCGGGGGGCGGGGACCTCACCCTCTCCGGCAACAACTACACGGTGAACTTCACCGCCACCCGCACTTTCCAGGACGTGCCCGCTGGGAACATCCGCCTCGAGGCCAGGGAGGTGGTCAGGAACCCCGAGCAAGGGGTCACGGCCATCTGGGCTCCGAGCCCCGCTCTGTGGACGGGCAGGGCCATCACCTTCGCCCCGATTTCCATCCAGGTTGGGTACAGCCTGGTACCCGGGGAGCTGGTCTTCTCCGTCTCCGGCTCCCCGCAGGACGGTCGGGCCACGGTTTCCGCCGGGCCCTACAGCGCCACCCTTGGAGGTGGGAGCAGCCAGAATGTCTCCGCCCTTCCCGGGCGCTACACCACCTCCGCCTCCCCGGAGGTTTCCGTTTCCCGTTCGGGGAACGGGGTCTCCTGGACGGAGATCTACACCCTGCGAAGCCTATCCCCTTCCCCTACCGTGGCGGTAAGCTCCCGCCAGACCTCCGGGGTGTCCGCGGCCTACAGCGGTCCCTTACCCGGGACCCTTTGCTACGACGCCGACTGCAGGCAGGTGGCCCCGGGGGCCTACACCGCTCCAGCAGATCAGCTACTGAACCAGTACACCACCACCCGCACGGAGTCCTGCCCCGCGGGGTACACCGGGACCGTCACCGTCACCGAGTACTGGCGCAGGGTGAAGACCTGGAGCCCGAGCGCGGGGGGGTTGTCCTCGAGGGGGACCCTGACCTTTGTGAGCGCTGTGCGGGACGAGCTGTACGACGTGCAGAGGAGCGATAACTGCACGTCCTCGGGTCAACCTTCATCCTCTCCTAGCCCTTCACCTACAAGCCAGGAACCTTCATCTCCTAGCTCTTCACCTACAAGCCAGGAACCTTCATCTTCTAGCTCTTCACCTACAAACCAGGAACCTTCATCCTCTCCTAGCCAAGCCCAGTGTTCACCACCCAATTGCAGTTGCTACCCCTGTTGGTGTGTGTGCAAACCCCCTGTGTGTTGCGAATAGACTGACTGTGGAGGTGAGCGGATGATCAAGCAGGCTTCCTTCCTCTTTTCCGTGCTCCTTTCTACCCTGGCCCTGGCCCAGCTTCCTGTGGACCCTCTGGACGATCAGCGTTTTGTGGAGCTGGTAAGGGTAGCCCGCTACCCGGAAGCTTATGCGCTGACGGAAAAAGAGCCGGCTCGGTTCGCCCACTGGTGGGCCTACATGACTGCGCGCACCGTTCCACCTTGGGGTAGCAATCTGACCCCCATCGAAGCCCACGTGCGGGCTACGGAATGGGCCTGTCGGTACCGCGAGTTCAACGCTGAGGCCGCCGCCTTTTGCTACTACGAGATCCAGCTGGTCCTCCGGTGGAAAGACCAAGACCCCCGTTATCCTGAGGCGCTGAAGGGGGTCAGCCTTCCCAACCTCACGGCTGCGGAGGCCCAGCAAGCCCTAGAGTCCTTGGCGGCAAAAGGGGTGTCCCTGGCGGTCTTTAGGGTGAAGCGGGGGGAGGAGAGCGCGCTCAAGGACCTCGCCCAAAACCGTCCATACTCCTTGGGCGGACAGCTGGCGGCTGGGGCCCTGGCCGATATCCTCTGGCGTAGATACGAGGGGGAGAAGGCTGTGCAGTACGCCCTCAAAGCGGCGGGCACCAGCGCGAGCGCTGCGGGCGTCTTGGCCTGGGGGGAGTACACGGGCACGGGGGTGAAGAAGAACCAGGACACGGCCTGCCGGCGGGCCAACTTCTGGGCGGTGCGCTCTTTGGCGCATTCTGCCCTTTTCACGTTGGGGCTCTGCTACCTGGAGGGGGCTGGGGGATTCCCCAAAGACCCCATCGAGGCTTACGCCATGTTCTGGCTTGCAAAGGACGCCATCGGAGGGTACGTGGGGAAATACCTCTCCGAGCTAGAGCAAACCCTGACCCCAGAGCAGCGGTTGGAGGGCCGCCGTCGTGCCGCCAAGTACTTCCAGTGAGCGCCGCTGGATCTTACGGGCTACCCTCGTGACCGCCCTCCTCCTTCTCGCCTTCGCGCCCCTCTGGGTACCCCGGTTCCGCGCTTTCCTGGAGGGTCAGGCGAGCCTGGAAGCTACAGTCCAGGCTTGCGCCATCAAGAGCGAAGCGGAGTCCTTTTTCTGCTACCGCGAGGTGTTGCAGCGCGCCGTGAAGCGCTCCGGTCCGCAGCGGGCAGCGGAGCTTTGTGGGTCGGTGGAGGACCCCACCTGCGCCCGAGCCTTCGGGGCCTTGGCTCCCAACCAGTCCTGGTGCGCCTACTTGCGGGAAGCCTACTGGCCAGGTTACGCGTTCTGCCTCGTAGCCTCGTGTCGGCGCTAGCCCGCTCCTTCGCCATTTTCTTCCTTGGGGGGCTCCTGGGTTTTTTGGCCCTTGCCCCCCTCCCTTCCTTTGGTTGGGACTTCGACTACTCGTTCAGCGCGGACAAGGCCCTCAGGGGCGACTGGGTCCAGGTATGGCGGAGCATAGGTCTGGGCGATGCCCACCCTCCCCTGTACTACCTGGCCTTCCGCGCCTGGATGAGCCTGGGCGGCCACGCCCGGCTGGACTCAGGGGTTTCGGATGCCGCCATCGCCTGGAGCTACTCCCTCTCCCTTCTAGGCTTCGTGTTTCTCTCCGGAGCCCTGGCCCTAGCCTCCTGGGACCTGCTGGGCCCGTGGGGAGCGATGGGGGCGCTGGGGCTCCTTTTTCTCTTCGAGGACGCTCCCTGGGCCCCGCTGCTACGCATGTACCCTTGGGCGGCCCTGTGGGTCCTATTGGGGGCTTGGGGCTACCTCAGGGGGCAGGTTTGGGCGGGAAGCCTTGCGGGAACCCTGGGGCTCTACACCCATTACCTCACCGGCATCGCCCTCCTGCCCTTCGCCCTTTACGCCTTGGCCCGGTCCGGAAGAAGGGCGCTCTTGGGGTTTACCCCGTACCTCCTCTTCTCCTTCTGGGCCCCCTACCTTTTGTGGCAGGTTCAGCACGGGAGGGCTAACCCCGACATCCGCCCGGAGCCGGAGGCCCTCTTTAAATACCTCTGGTTTAAGTGGCCCCCGGACCTACTCCTCCTCCTGCTGCTCGTAGGAGGGGTGGGCCTAGCCCTCAACCGGGCCTACCGGGAGCGATTTCTCCCCGTCCTCCTCCTGCCCGTGGCCTCCCTGTACGTGTGGTACTTTTCTTCGCTTTGGCTCAACACCGTTCTAATCCGCTACCTCTTTGTCTTCGCCCCCTTAGTGAGCCTAGGGGCGGCGGCGGCTTTGGCCTGGCTACCTTCCCTAGCCCGCTGGAGCGCCGCCCTTCTCCTCCTGGGGGTAGGCCTTCCCCTTGCCAGGTACAACCACCCCTACCTTCCATGGGAGGACCTCACCGCCCACTCCCGCCTGGCGGCGCGGTACCTGGACGCGGGCATGGTCGATCGGTTTCTGATCGATCCTGGAACGCGGTTCTCGAGCTTCCTCGTGCACATGCCCGGGGAGAAACGGCTGGAGGAGATCTCGGATCCGCTCGTCCTCCTGCGCTACTGCACGCACCCTCGTCCCCTCCTCGCCTGGGAGTACCGGGACCAACGCCCCGAGGCGAGCCAGGTCCGGGCCCTCCTAGGCTGCTGGAAGGGCAGGGTCCGGCGTTTAGACCCAATGCCTCCCGGGGTGTACCACCGGGGAAGCCTCTACCTTCTCCTTCCCGAGGGGATCAGCGAAGGGCAAGCCGATAGGGAAAGAGCTGGTCTTGAGAGGCCACGGAGAAGCGCCAGGTGACGCTGACCCTTTCGCTTCCGAAGGGGGCGGTTAGGGAAGCCCCGTAGCTCGGGGGCGAGGGGGTTCGGGGGACCGCCACAACCAGACCAGCGGAAGGGCTGTAGAGGGCTGCGTTGGGTCCGGTGCCCAGTGTTGCTGGCCTCCGTAGGCGCAGACGGGCTCCTCCCGGTTCGCGGAAGGGCGCACCAAGCTGAAGGAGGAGCCTGAGGCCGAAGAGGGCGGGCCACGCCCCTAGCGGACCTCCTGGAGCTCGTAGGCGGGGGTGAGGCGGAGGGGCCTGAGCGCGTCCTCCGGGGCCACGCGGAAGCGCCAGGTGAACTCCCTCACCTCGCTCCCCAGCCTCACCTTGAGGTAGGCCTCGTAGGTCTCCCCAGGGGTGAGGGGCTCGTGGGAAGGGCAAAGACGGCACCCCAATTCCTAAGGCCATTAATACCCCGGAGCCGCCAGAAGTCCCACTCCTCCTAGTACTGCAGGCTGCCGTAGGCGCAGAGGGGGTTCACCGCCCCGTCGGAGAGGCGGGTGAGCCTGGCCTCCAGGACCTGGGTGTCCACGGGGGAGGAGGGAAAGGTCTGGAGGCTTAGAGGGAGACCGAAGAAAGCGCCGGGGGTGTCCTGCCAGCTCACCCCCATTACCTGGTAGGGGTGGCGGTGGCCCCCTTTGCTCTCCTGGCCCTGTGGGAGGGGTGGAGGGAAAGGGGTCCAAGGGTTGCTCTGGCCTTCCTCCCCTACCTCCTCTTCCTCCCCTGGGTCCCCATGCTGGCCTACCAGGTGAGCCACGGGTACAACTTCCCCCACATTCGCCCGGTTCCGGAGAGCCTTTTCCTCTACGTGCGCGACAAGTGGCCCGAAGGGGTTCTTTACCCCCTCCTCCTCCTGGGCCTGCTGGCCGCGTGGCGGATCCCCAAAACCAGGCGGATCCTCCTGCCCACCCTGGCCTCCCTGTACCTCTGGTTCTACCTGTCCCTCCTGGTAAACGTGGTCCTCAGCCGCTACGTCTTCCTCTTCGCGGGCCTCATCTCCCTGGCCCTGGCCTCTGGGGTTAGCCTTCTGCCGCCCTGGGGACGGAGGGTGGTGGCCCTGGTGGTCCTCGTCCCCGCTCTCCTCACCCTTCACTCCCAGAGAGCCCTTCTCCCCTGGGAGGACATCACCGCCCAGGCCCGCATCACCCGGAGCTTCCTGGTGGCCCTGGAAGGAGCCCGCCTCTACCTGGACGGACGGGGGCGCGCGGATCCCTTCCGCCTGCACCTGCCAGAGTTCGAGGGGCGGGTGGTGGTCCTGGACTGGCTGGGCGCGACGGGGCTTTGCGGAGCGGGGAAGCCCTTCCTCCTGTGGCGCTACCACAACTACCGACCCGAGGAAAGTCCCGTCCAGCGGGTCCTGGAATGCCTTGGGGGTAGGGTCCGTGTCCTGCACCCTACCCCCGTGGGTACCCTTTACCTCTACGTGCCCGAGGGCTACCAGAGCACTGCGGTCGCCACCCGGAACCGCCAGCGGTAGGACTTCTCCTGTCCGTTGAAGAGGCCCTTTACCTCCACCTCGTACTCCTGGCCGGGGTCGAGGGGGTCTTTGGGTACCACCACCAACATGCCGTAGTTCCTCAAGACCCAGATGCCCACGTTGGTTGCCGCTGAGTCCTGGTTCCAGAACTGCGTGCTTCCCAGAGCGCACACCGGCACTTCAGCCCCGTCCGAAGTGCGCACCAGCCGGGCGTAGGTAGCTTCCGTGTCCACTGCTTGGAAAGGGACGGAGGTCATGATTGTGATGGGGAGGCCAACTGGGCTCTGCCAGGTGGCCTGGATGCTCCGGTAGGGCGGCTTGGGAGCTTGGTTGGCGTTGCACGCCTCAATGGGGTTGGGCCATTCAGAGATTCTTCCCCGAATGGGCACTTCGGAACCAGGTGTTGGGAAGAGCACCTCCCTCGCAAGGAACTGGCTGCCATCGACGCCCATGGCCGTACCGCCATACAAACACATGCCCCCTGCCACCCCTGACCAGTCTTTCCGCTCGAAGTACTGGGCAAACCAGAAGGGTCTAGGGGACGCAAACTCAGTTATCCAGATGGGGCGGTGGAGGGGAACCGCGATGAAGCCTGCCACTCCTACCCTAACGGACTGCGGCACCAACTGCTGGGGGTTGGTTGAGCAAAACCCATAGCCCCCCAGACTGCTGGTACGGGCACACAGGTCTCCTTCTGGTGTGTAGAAGGGCTTACTGGGGTCAGCGCTATGGGGTGGGTCCGGGTTGTCCCGGTTTTTCTCGGCGTACCTCCGGTACTGCCAGCACCCAAAGCTCCGCTCCAGGTCCTCCCGGGGAAAGGGGTTGACCCCCGCCGCGCCCCTCCAGAAGTTGATGGCTTCCAATGGAGGCGTATCCCCCGGCTGAAGGATCCTCAGGTACACAGGTGTGGTCCACTCCCTCCCCTGCCCGTCCACCGCCACCACCTCCCACTTGAAGGGCCCCTGGGGCAGGGCGTCCTGGGCCACGGCAAAGCGGAAGGTGGCCTCCGGGCTGGAGGCAGTCAGGGTGAAGGTTTCCCGGGTGTGCTCGACTCCGGGGTAGCGGGTGGCGTCCCAGCCGGGGCAGTAGGCCTTGCCCTGAGCACAGGGGTCCGAAAGGCGCAGGTAGACCTGGGCCCCCTCCGCCCCGGGGGCCAGGCGCACGGTGAGGGTCTTCTCCTCCCCGGGGTGGGCCTCGTAGTACCCGTTCTGGGGGGCCAGCACCTCCACGGGAGGCTTCTGGGCCTGGAGCAGGTTTCCACAGGCGGAGAGAAGGGGGAGTAGGCCTAGGACCAAGGAACCGAGAAGGAACCGTTTCGCCTTCACGGTATTAGTTTAGCGTGCCCGGGGTGAGGGCCCGGTTTGCCTGACGGGGAGGGGGTTTGTGGTTAGACGGTTGACTCTGGCCCGGTGTCTGTGGTGGTGGAGGATCGGAAGGGCCGTCGGTTTGGCGTGGAGCCACCTGGATACATGACCTCTCCCCTATTCTTGTGTATCCAAGATGCCCGCTCCCGATATCGCAAAATCCTTCCCGACAATCCCCAGGAAACCGCAGAAACCGCCGGACAATCTGTCCGGCGAAACCGCTAAAACGGGCGGGCAATCTGTCCGCCCCACTTGCGATGGCGATGGGCCTGGATCCCACCTGAAACCGCGAAAACCCCCGGACAGTCTGTCCGGGGAAACTGAGGAAACGGGCGGACAGTCTGTCCGGGGTTGGGGGAGAGGGGGTAGGGTACCAGAACCGCCTTGCTGCGTGTTATGCTCTTCTTATATGCGCTTAACCATTCACCTTCCCGAAGACCTGGCCCGCCTCCTGAGGCAGGCGGCGGAGAACGAGGGCAAGTCCATGAGCGCCCACAAGATACGCTCTGCGTGACCACGGCGGAGGCCCTCGGTCACGGGCGAAGCCCGTATCTTGCGGCCTACCTGAAGGAGCGCCGGCGGAAGGCCTTGGGCCACAAGCTAGCTACGCTGACCGAGGTCCTCAAGAGGGCGGGGAAGGCCCGCGTGAGCCCCGAGGCCTATCAGCTCCTGGAGGAGGGCCGGCGTGACCGCCCTTGACACCGGCTTCTTCCTCTTGCTTACGCAAATCCGTTTGCCCTAGCGGGCAAAGCGACCGCCTCCTGGAGGGGCACGAGGAGGCCAAGGCCAAGTGGCAGGCCCTGGTGGGGGGGCGGTTCATTTGGGGTAGGGGCCCCAAAGAGGAGGGGCTGGTATCCGGCCTAACCCTCGTGGAGCTCCTGCGCCTGGGTCTGAAGGGTGCCCTGGCCCGGGAGGATGCGGAGCTTCTCCTGAAGGCCATTCCTGCGGTCTGCCGGGTGGTGTGGCCGGACTGGGGCATCGGGGAGAGGGCGGCCCGGCTCTCCCACGGGCTCCATCTCCCCTTGGTGGACGCCCTGATCCTGGCCACGGCGCTAGAAGCGGGGGCGGGGGAGATTTGGACCGCGGACGCCGACCTGGCCCGGTATGAGGGGAAGCTCAGGGTGGTCCTTCTCAGGCCGGAGGGGTAGGCCTTCTGGTGCCAAGGCCATCGGATGGGAGGCTTCTCCAAAAAGACTCTTCGGTCACCTGGCCGCTTAACAAGCATCACCAAGTGCTATGGACCAGGGCATCAGGGGGTCTGGGGGCGGGCTCAAACTCTTCCAGGGTGGCCCGAGAGTCCTCCAAGCACGTCCCTATCCGTTCCTCGGTGTACACCTCCACAGGGACGGGTTCCAGCACCACCCTGTCCTCCTCGAAGCGCACGACTAGGATGTCCCTGAGCTTCAGGCCCAGGGGCCTGCGCACGCACGAGGGCGGACAGGGTGAACTGCCCCCGGGGGGGAAAGCCAGGCGATGAGCCTCCTACCTCAAGCCTAGTTGTGACGGAGCTGGCTTGGAAAGAAGCGATCGGGGTTTAGCTTCCCGGCGTATTTCCGTGGAGTTCATTATCGCTTTGCCCCTTTTCCAGACTTCGCACCCTCCGGTTCCCCTTTCCGCCTCCTCCGGCGGTTGCGCCAGTGTTCCAGGCCTCCAGGGATCACTCCGGCAAGCACCCCCAGGACCAGGATGACCAGGACGTACCGGTCCAGTGGGGGATCAGGCTCCCCACCTTCCAGGCCAGGAGGGTCGACCCCTGGATCCAAAGGAGGCTACCAAGCGAGGTTCAGCAGGGCGAAGCGCCGCCAGGAAAGCTCCAGAGAGCCTGACAGGAAGGGCACCAGGGTGCGCACCACGGGCACAAAGGGGCCAAAGAGGAGGGCCAGGTACCCGAAGCGGGCAAAGAACCGCCGGCCCCGGGCATACAGGTCAGGGCGGACCCGAAGCCTCGACCCCAGTAGCAGCCGAGGCGGTTGCCCGGGGTGGAGCCCAGAAGGAGGGCGAGAAGGGCCAGGGATAGATCCTGCTTCCGATAAGGTCCACGGTGATCAACAGGGTATCCCCTGGCAGGAGAAACCCCACGAGGTGGACCGGGTCCATACGCGCTCACGTAACACGGCCCATCGCTAGATGGGACCTGAGCGCAGGCGCCAGATCTTGGGCAGTTCCTCCCCTAAGGGCTGCCAGCTCCGGCCAGCATCGGTGCTCACGAAGAGCCGCCCGCGCTGCTCACCCACCTCTCCTCCGTAAAAGAGCACGTCTGGATTTACCGGATGGATGCTCAGGCAGTCCGCCGGGCCATTTTCGGGAAGGCCTCCACCCATGGGCACAAACGAGCACCCCCCATCCTCGCTGCGGTAGAGGGGACTTCCCGCTTCCGCGACGTAGACGTAGACCCTTTGGGCATCGCGGGGGTCGAAGGAGATCCCGTGCACGTATTTATTCCTCAACGTGGGCTCCCCCTCCCAAGTTCGGCCCGCGTCCCGGCTGAGGAAGAGCCCCTCGCCCGTGCCGGCGAAGACGCGCTCAGGGTCCTGTGGATCCACCGCGATCCGGTGCAGGTCGTGCCCGACGAGCGCTTCGTGCCAGGTTCTCCCCTCATCGTGGGAGTAGATGAGGGCCCCGTGCTCCACACCTGCGAAGATCCGCTCGGGGCGCTTTGGGTGCAGGGCGATTCCGTGGATGTGCCCCGCGTAGAAGGGTGCGTGGAAGAATGTCCAGCGCTTCCGGCTAGGGAGGTGTTCGATTCCTTCGCACGCCTGGAACGTCCGGCCAGCGTCGCGGGAGATGTAGAGCATCGGCGGCTCGGTGCCCACAAAGAGCGTCCTAGGATCGTTGGGGGAAACCACGACGTCCCAGACCCAGCGATCTTCGAACCCGAGAAGCTCCCAGGTTTGCCCGGCATCCACGGTTCGATATAGACCCCAGCCGCGCAGGCCACAGGCGGCATAGGCCGTCTTCGAATCCTGTGGATGCACAGTGATCCCGCGCACGGCATTCCCTTCGATGCCCCGACCGACCAGGTCAAGCTCCTCCCCTCGAGCGTGGAAGACGTACATCCCATCCTCAGTGCCGACATAGAGCAGACACGGATCCTTCATGGTGAGTTCCTCCTTTCGGTGCCGGGCAATTCTAGCACATTGTCCGGTCATGCACAGGAGTCCGTGGAGGGAAAGCAAGCCTGGGCCCAGGTCACCAGGGGCCCCCATCCCCCACCATCCACTGCGCCTGCCCTGCCTCGATGGCCTGAAGGACACCCGCCGAGATCTCTTGATGCGTGAGCCAGCGCATGGACCCACCCGATCTCCGTGCCCCCAGAACCACCTGGTGGT